>NZ_QAIL01000603.1 GCF_003061025.1 Pedobacter sp. HMWF019
ATACAATTTGGTTAGTACTTGCTTAATGCAAAGGTAGGACTTAATTTTGCGTAGTAAACTTGATATTAACATAATAATTCAAAAAAAAATGGAAAATTTTAATAGATCAGAATCTAAATTATCTTATGCAGTTATGACCGCAGTACGGAAAGGAGTAACTCGCGATTTACCTCACGGTCCAGAAGATTTACAATGGGTATCTAATTCTTCAACACTTATTTATGGAGAAAAAGATGCAGTACTTGTAGACACATTTACTTCAATATCTCAAAATAATGACTTGGTAAACTGGGTAAAATCATTTAACCGAAAATTAACGCATATCTACATTACACACGGCCACGGAGACCATTGGTTCGGGATCGGGCAGCTTCTTAAAGAATTTCCTGATGCAGCAGCAGTTGGAACAGCCAATACCGTAGGCGATGCTCCGATTAATGATCTGCCGGCTTACAGAGAACACTTTTGGGAAAAACTTTTTCCGGGTGAAATTCCAGAAAGTGTCTATCCATCAGTATTGGAGGGAAGCTTTATAGAACTAGAAGGACACCGTATCGAAATTATTGACACCGGGCATACAGATACGGCCCATTCTACAAGTCTTTGGGTTCCTGATTTACGTTTGGTTGTGGCAGGAGATGTTGTATATAACCATACACATCCTTTTACAGCAGAGACCAACACAGAATCCCGTGAACACTGGGCACAAGCAGCCGAGAAATTGGCAGCACTTAATCCAGATGCTGTTATTTCGGGGCACAAGCAGCCAGAGCTTTCTGATGCGCCCGAAACAGCTTTGCTTACCGCACAATATCTTAGAAATTTTAACCGGATTGAATCTGAAACTTCTACGGCATTGGAATTATACAATCGAATGCTTGAATTATATCCCCGCTGGGCGAATCCAGGTTCATTGTGGGGAGGTTCAAAAACGGCTAAGCAGCAGTCAGTTTTATAATCAAGAATAAATTACTCGACACATAACCATAAACAACCGCATCTGCTATGGGCGAATTAAAGAAATACATAGTAAAAGAATGAAAACAACAAAAATAACATACTACATTTCTACGGGACTTATTTCATCGGCCATGCTTTTTTCAGCATATGCCTATCTGGTATATCCTCAATTACAATCTGCATTCAGGCATTTAGGTTTTCCCGACTACTTTAGAATAGAACTTGCCGTTGCTAAGCTTATTGCCGCTATTGCTATCTGGTTTCCTGTCCGTTTACTAAAAGAGGCATCATATATAGGTCTGGCTATCAGTTTTGTTTCTGCAGTAATTGCACGCACGATTGCAGGTGATGATGTTTTCCATGCTGCCGGCGCCTTGATGGCTTTGATCATATTGATTGTTTCATATGCGTCGGATCGAAAGCTGTCAACAACGATAATTTAATAAACTTGAATCAAAAACTAATTATCTGCATATAAAACTTAACTATCCAAATTTCCTAAACAATGAAAAATAAAAACAAATTAGACGGTTACGAGCATCTTGTAAAACCGCATTGGTCAGCTGATGAACTTAATAATTTGAAAATTGTAACCGGCTTTCTGCAGACTCTCAGATCTTTGGAATTTGACAGTCTTCTTACTGAATACGGCAGTCATCCATATATACAACATAATATTGGGATGGAAAACGGAGTGCAGGGAGTAGTGAAAGAAGGCAGAAAAGCCTTGAAACAATTTCCTGAATTCTCTATTGAGGCCAAACATGTATATGTAGATGGTGAGTTTGTTATTATCCATTCCCACATGACAGCAAAGGCAGCCCATCACGGTATTGACAGCAGAGGGCTCAATGTTATAGATATTTGGAAAGTCTCAGACGGGAAGATAGTAGAACATTGGGATTCAATTCAGCCGTTAGATTTTGGAGGCCGGCTGTTTTCATTATTCACAGGTGGAACAGTTAAAAATGGAAACGGCAGATTTTAGTTATACATTGAATTTAACCCCGTAGAACAGAATACAGCATTATTTCACTTGAACTCCAGTATAAATACTGGAGTTCTTTTTTTGAGAATTTGGATAACCACCAGATTTAGAATTATCCTTATCTTTCAAAACTATAATTTGTTAGTCTATGGAAGCATGGGATAATTTTACATCAATTTATCTTCAGTGGGCTGCCGCACATGGATTGATTTCATTAAGTTTTATCCAGGCTCCTATGCCTGATCCTATGATCCGGAATATTTTAAATTATACGGTAAGATTATCATACATTCAGCGGTAATCATTTCTTGTTATGAGTTCTTTTTTATAAAAAAAAAGCTACCGGTACAACTTAACCTAGATTAAGTTAAAATC
>NZ_QAIL01000604.1 GCF_003061025.1 Pedobacter sp. HMWF019
ATATCAAGTTTTCTGAGTTGATTGCTCTCGGACTAGAAAAAGGCATTATTATTTTGTCTGATCTCTGGGGAGATGACCCTTCAGTTTTATCGATTATAAAGTCTGATTATTATCTCAATTCAGAACTTAAAAAAATAAAAAGCCTTGACGGTTTCGAAAGTTTTTCTGATTCTGGGCCAGGAAAGACGTTCAAAGAAAGGATTCTCAAGCCTATGGTCATTGATACTGCCTAAAATATATATCGTTATCTATATCGTAAATACTATCGATTCCACTCAACCCTTCAAATGTCTACCCTGCAATTGACTCAAAATTCACAATAGCTTCTTTCTGTTGCCCTGCTAAATCTCTTTGGTTTCATGCATACATGCGAAAATGAGACGATATGCGTGGACTTTGATACAATATGAAGATATCGCGGAAGCACTTTTACTTACTTTTACGATCTGAATAAAATATCAAATATATACTATACATGAACCAATCTAACCGACTTAAGTCATTGGTCTTACTGGCCTGCGTATGTCTGACCGGGACTGTGTACGCACAGGAAAGAAAGGCACCTGCTTATCCGCTGATCACCCACAATCCCAACTTTAGCATCTGGTCAAATACTGATCAATTGAACAATTCTACCACAACGCACTGGACAGGCGCAGAGCACTCACTACTGGGACTGATCAATGTGGATGGGAAGATTTATCGTTTCCTTGGGAAAGAACAAACCAGTTACAAAACCGTATTGAGTGCTGCTGATGAAGCGTCCTATGATGTTATTTACACTGAAAATAAACCAAAGGGTGACTGGACTTTGCTGAAATACAATCCTGCCGACTGGAAGTCTGGACAGGCGCCGATTGGTGATGATGAAAAGAATGTAAAAACGTTGTGGAAATCGGACGATATTTGGGTAAGACGGATGTTCAATCTTAGTACTATCGCTAGTATTAATGAGCTCTTTCTGAAACTTAATCACGACGACAATGTTGAGGTTTTTCTAAACGGCACCAAGGTTTACCAGAAGAAAGGCTGGACAAGTAGTTTCCAATATTTTCCGGTCAATAAAAAGACACTTAAAGCGGGTCAGAACGTGATCGCTATCCATTTGGCAAATACTGCAGGTGGCCGCTTTTTGGATTTTGGCCTTGTAGATAAATTAAAAGACAATGCCGACCAGATATTGTTGGCTGAGCAAAAAAATGTCGAAGTGAATGCTACTCAAACCGTATACAATTTTGCTGCCGGAAAAGTGAACTTTGAACTTACTTTCACTTCACCCTTGCTGTTAAATGACTTGAGTTTGTTATCTCGTCCTATTTCCTACATTACTTATAAAGTGAACGCAAATGATGGAGAAAACCACGCCGTAAAAGTTTTCCTTGGTGCCTCATCTGATATTGCAGTCTATAAGCCTTCACAGGCGGTTAGCGCACAAAAATATATGACTGCGAAACTTTCTGTCCTAAAAACGGGTACTGTGGAACAGCCTGTTCTCCAAAAAGGCGCCGACGATATGCGTATCGACTGGGGTTATTTTTATGTAGCTGCGCCAAAGAATGCCGGAGCGGTTCAATTTATTACGAAGAGCAGCGAAGCTGCTAAGGCGTTTAAAAATGGGACTATCGTATCAACCGCATCCAAGGGCCGTTCACTTTCACTAAATACGATCATTCCTTTCGGAACTGTTGGTAAAACTGCTGTTGAACGCTTTGTCGAGTTAGGTTATGACGAACGGTTTTCCATTCAGTATTTTAATACTGACTTGAGACCTTGGTGGAATAACTCAGGTAAAGCGACCATTGAAGATGAACTGACAAACGCCTTTAATGAATACCAATCTGTTGTGCAAAAATGTAAGGCCTTCGATAAGGAGGTTTATGCAGATGCCTTAGGTTCGGGAGGGATTGCGTATGCACACCTGTGCGTATTGGCCTATCGTCAAAGCATTGCGGCGCATACGTTGGTTAAAAGCCCTGCGGGTGAAACCCTATGGTTATCTAAGGAAAACAATAGTGGCGGGTTCATAAATACCGTGGATGTAACTTATCCCTCAGCGCCGCTTTACCTGCTTTATAACCCGGAGTTGATGCAAGGCATGCTGACCGGTATTTTCCATTTCACTGAAACAGGTAAATATCCGCACCCATGGGCTGCGCACGATCTGGGGACTTATCCAAAGGCGAACGGACAAACCTACGGTGAGCCAATGCCAGTGGAGGAATCCGGTAATATGATCATCCTTTGCGCTGCGATTGCTAAAGTGGAGGGTAATGCCGATTATGCAAAAAAACACTGGCAGACGCTAACCACCTGGGTTGATTACCTTGCCAAAGAAGGTTTGGATCCGAAGACCCAATTATGCACGGATGATTTTGCCGGGCATTTGGCCCGAAATGCAAATTTATCGGTAAAAGCCATTGTTGCGATAGCTTGTTATGCACAAATGGCCGAGACATTAGGTGAAACAGAAACCGCTAAAAAATATCGGGCTATAGCTGAAGGCATGGTGCCTGAGTGGATAAAAATGGCCGACGCCGGCGATCACTATGCACTCACTTTTGACAACAAAGATACCTGGAGCCAGAAATATAACCTGGTTTGGGACAAGGTGTTGGATTTAAATTTATTTCCTCAGAAGGTGTATGATACTGAAACTCGCTATTATCTTACTAAAATAAATAAGTTCGGTATTCCGCTAGACAGCCGTAAATCATACACTAAGAATGACTGGATCGTTTGGACGGCAACTTTTGCTCCTCAAAAGGATCAGTTTGAAGCATTGATCAGGCCGTTGTATGTACACGCCCTGGAGACCCCATCACGTGTGCCGCTGAATGATTTTTACGATTCAAAAACGGGCATCAGGGAAAATTTCAAAGCAAGGAGTGTAGTAGGTGGTTTTTATATGAAAATACTGGCTGATAAATTGAAATCAAAGTAATGGACAATAATACACTGATCACCAAGCCACATTATCCAATACTGGATGGTTTACGCGGTGTTGCAGCCATCATCGTGGTTACCTTTCATCTGACTGAACCACTAGGGACCGGTCATCTGGATATTATAGTTAATCACGGATACCTGGCGGTCGATTTCTTTTTCCTCCTATCAGGTTTTGTTATTGGCTATGCTTATGACGACCGCTGGCATAAGATGACAATCGGAGGTTTCTTTAAACGCCGTATCGAGCGTCTTCAGCCGCTGGTGATCTTGGGCATGACATTAGGTGCTATAGGCTTTTATTTCACAGATTCGACACTTTGGCCGCTTATCCATACCGTACCATTTTGGAAAATGCTACTGGTTTTGCTGATCGGTTACACTATTCTGCCTGTACCACTATCCCTGGATATCCGCGGATGGCAGGAAATGCATCCGCTTAACAGTGTAGGATGGTCTTTATTCTTTGAATACATTGCCAACATCCTTTATGCAGTTTGGATAAGAAAATTCTCGAAAACTACATTGTCTGTATTAGTATTCGTTTCGGCTGCAGCACTTGCACACCTGGCCATCACCAATGGGGATGTCAGCGGTGGCTGGACATTGAACGTGGAGCAGGTGCGTGTGGGCATTACCCGCACGATATACCCATTCTTTGCCGGCCTGTTACTTTCGCGGATTTCAAAGCCCACGAGCATCAGGCATGCATTTTTATGGTGCAGCGTTTTAGTAGCGGTGGTATTGTATATGCCGCGCATCGGTGGTGCAAACCATCTTTGGATGAACGGGATATACGAGTCCGTTTGCATCATTTTCATTTTTCCACTTATCGTTTACCTTGGTGCCAGTGGTGAGGTTCATAGCCAAATGGAGCGCAGGATATGCCGGTTTCTAGGCGATATATCCTATCCGCTTTACCTGGTGCATTATCCGCTGGTTTATTTTTATGTGGCGTGGATCAGCAATCACAAAGGCGTAACTCTTGTACAGGCCTGGCCTTATGCGTTAGTGATTTTGATTGTTGCAATTATCCTGGCGTATATCAGTTTGATATGGTACGATGAGCCTGTTCGTAAATGGCTGCGAAAGAAACTTGGCTAAAAAGAAACCTTATTCGTGAATCAGAAAGATGAAATGACAAATGCAGTGAAAGCTTTAAGAATATAGTTTGATCATTGGAGAAATAGAAGGAAGGACTAGTTAAACTTATATAACAACAGTTGATTTTAATCAAAATTTTTATTGTTTGAGACAATAAAAACTATATTTATATCAATTATTTGGTCCTCATTAAAGAAGTGAGCAATCAGAGCCATTTATTTACAAAGTCTATTATCTAATATGAAAAGATACATCTTATTATTTCTTGTATTTACATCCATTTCGGGATATGCTCAAAATTCTATCAATAACTATAAGTATGTAGTTGTTCCTGAAAAATTTAGCTTTCTTAAGCAGCAGGATCAGTATAAGTTAAATACATTGGCAAAAATGTTTATGGAAGAAAAAGGGTTTACTGCTTATTTTGATAATGCTGATTTACCTGCCGAGATTGCCGGAAATCGCTGTAATGCATTAAATCTGGATGTATTGGAGAAAAATGGAATGTTTACGACAAACCTTACTGTTTTATTAAAGGATTGTAAAGGTAATGTGGTCTTTAAAAGTAAAGAAGGAAAAAGCAGGGAAAAAGAATATAATGCCTCTTACAACCTGGCTTTAAGAGATGCTTTTACTTCTCTAAACGATGTTCAGTATGCTTATAATGGAAATGTTCAGCAGGCAGCGGAGACCACCCAGCCAGTTGCCCCAGCTGCTGCTATACCAGCAGCAGTAATTGCAGCCCCCGCTAAAGAAGCCCCTGTTTCTGCTGCTATACCAGAAGTAAAACAAGCTGAAGGCACCTTGTATGCTCAGTCGACAAGTACAGGTTATCAGTTGATCGATACTACACCCAAAAAGGTGCTGACCTTATTTAAAACTTCGCAACAGGATTATTTTATTGCTGACAGTGGAACATCTAACGGAATTGTATTTAAAAAGAATGGCGAGTGGTTCTTTGAATATTACAAACAGACCAAGCTGATTTCTGAAAAATTGCTGATCAAATTTTAAACTGTCTGGCGTATACTGCTTTTGAATGATATGATCATTTGTCTGTTGTTCTTGCATAATTAGTGAGAATAATTAACTTTGGAGCTTTCCTGTCAAAAAGGAATTAAAGTTGAAATGAGAATATTATGTCTTTTTTTTAGTCTGATGGTCCTGATGCAAAGCGGCTTGCCTTGCAGGGACGATGTCATGTCTTTAAAACCGGCATCTGCTTCTTATCAAAAAAAGGACAGTCAAACACCGTCACAGCAAAAAGATGATTGTTCTCCTTTTTGTGTCTGTATCTGTTGTTCTACCCCCTCAATGCGACATACTGAACCCGTAATTGCTGTGTCTTTTTCCAGTATTTGTTCTGATTATCCGCTGGAAAATGGGGGGGGATTTATAGACATTAGTCTGCCTGTCTGGCAACCGCCAAAGCTTTCTTAAATCTTTTTTAATTAAAAGCCTTATTGCTTGTTTAAACAAGCACATTTAAAATTTTACAGGATAAAAATTCAGGCCATTATTGCTGGTCCTGAAGGCTACTATTAATTTAAGTTTAAGATGTTTAATAAAATCATTTTATTTTCCATAAAAAATAAACTGGCTATTGGTGTAATGATGATTGCCCTGATCATTTGGGGTGGCTACTCCTTGACCAGGTTACCGATTGATGCGGTGCCGGATATTACCAATAACCAGGTCCAGATTATTTCTCAGGCGCCAGATCTTGGTGCACAGGAGGTCGAACAATTTATAACAGCCCCCATAGAGCTGGCTATGGCGAATATACCACATGTTGTGGAGAAGAGATCTATATCCAGATCAGGCATTTCAGTAATTACGATCGTTTTTGAAGATGATGCAGATATTTACTGGGCCAGGCAACAGGTCAGCGCACAGCTTAAAGAGGCAGAAACCCTCATCCCACAAGGCCTTGCAAAACCTTCTTTGGCGCCTGTTACAACTGGCTTGGGGGAGATATATCAGTACGTTCTTCATCCGAAAAAAGGATATGAGGCCAGGTACAGTGCCACAGACCTCCGCACAATGCAGGATTGGATCGTACGTACCCAGCTTGCCGGAACAAAGGGTGTTGCCGAAGTCAGCGGATGGGGTGGTTATGTAAAACAATATGAAGTTGCATTAGATAATGAAAGATTAAATGCAAATAATGTGACCATTGCCCAAATCTTTAACGCTCTGAAAGAGAACAATGAAAATACGGGAGGGGCCTATATTGAACAGCACAGTAATGCTTATGCCATACGTGGTATTGGCCAGGTAAAATCACTGGCAGATATAGAAAAGATCGTAGTTAAAAATGAAAAGGGAATACCTGTTCTGATCCGCGATGTAGCCACGGTACAAATAGGTAGCGCTACCCGGTATGGAGCCGTAACCAGGAATGGCACCGGAGAAGTGGTCGCCGGTGTTACACTAATGTTGAAAGGAGAAAACTTTAATGAAGTGATTGAGAATGTTAAAGAGCGCGTTGCCCAGATTCAGAAATCCTTACCGGAAGGTGTAGTTATTGAACCTTTTATAGACCGGACCGAACTGGTGGGACGAGCCATTGGTACTGTACAGAAAAACCTTATCGAGGGCGCATTGATTGTCATCTTTGTACTGCTGCTATTGCTTGGTAACTGGAGGGCGGGACTAATTGTAGCTTCGGTAATTCCTTTTGCAATGCTTTTTGCTTTTGCAATGATGCGACTTTTCGGGGTTTCAGGTAACCTGATGAGTCTGGGTGCGGTAGATTTTGGTTTGATTGTGGATGGAGCCGTAATTATTGTAGAAGCCATTTTATACAGGCTTACGGAAAGTAAGCTCTTCAAAGATGTACCCCGACTTAACCAGGAGCAAATGGACGAGCAGGTGTACCAGGCTGCATCTAAGATCCGGGCGAGTGCCACTTTTGGGGAGATCATTATCTTGATTGTGTATTTGCCTTTACTGACTTTGGTCGGGATAGAAGGAAAAATGTTTAAACCCATGGCCCAAACAGTGGCCTTTGCTATTATTGGGGCTTTTATTCTTTCTCTAACTTATGTTCCGATGATCAGTGCTTTATTCTTAAGTAAGGAAACCTTGCATAAAGAAACGATATCTGATAAGATCATGAATCGGCTGAAAGCCTGGTACGCACCCGCACTGGAACGTGTCTTGAAATTTAAGAAGCTTACTGTTGGTCTTTCCCTTGGCCTTTTTGCCTTTAGTATAGTGTTGTTCTCTAATATGGGAGGAGAATTTTTACCCCAGCTGGAAGAAGGAGATCTAACTGTGGAAATTTCTATGATGCAGGGAACTTCTCTCTCCCAGGTGATTGAAACTTTTGGAAAGGCAGAGAAGATTTTGAAAGAACAGTTTCCAGAAGTAAAGCAAGCCGTAACCAGAATTGGAAGTGCAGAAATTCCAACAGATCCGATGCCAATAGAAAGAGGGGATATGATGGTGGCCATGATTCCAAAGAAGGAATGGAAAACCGCAAAGACCAAGGAAGAGATGACCGAAAAGATGGAAGAAGCCTTGTCAGTTCTTCCTGGAGTAAATATAGAGATCACCCAACCAATGCAGATGCGTTTTAATGAACTTATGACGGGAGTGAGACAAGATGTAGCTATAAAAGTATACGGAGAGGACCTGGACATTCTAAGTAAGCATGCAAAGGAAATTGCAAGCTTGATTACGCCAGTAAAAGGCGTTGGAGACTTGTTCATTGAACAGATATCCGGCTTGCCCCAGATTGTTGTGGCCTATGACAGAGATAGAATAGCACAATATGGATTGAGTATAGGAGATGTGAATACGATCTTACGGACTGCCTTTGCTGGAAACGTGGCAGGTGTTGTTTTTGAAGGAGAAAAGAGGTTTGATTTGGTAGTCCGGCTTAAAAGAGAGCTCCGGGATAATATCTCAAGTATCGAAAATCTGTATATTCCTTTGCCTTCCGGAAATAAAGTTCCGTTAAATCAGCTGGCCAGTATTTCTTTTGTAAATGCACCCGCACAGATTTCAAGGGAGGAGGGCAAAAGAAGGATTTATGTTGGTTTTAATGCCAAAGGAAGAGATGTAGAAAGTACGGTTGCAGAAATTAAAAAGATACTTGATGCAAAACTGAAACTTACCTCCGGATATTATTTGAGTTATGGCGGCCAGTTTCAGAACCTCAAAGAGGCAAAAGGAAGACTTTCTGTCGCAGTTCCTCTGGTCATGGTGTTGATCCTGATCTTGTTGTATATCACTTTTAAATCTGTAACCCAAACCTTTTTGATTTTTAGTGCTGTTCCGTTGTCTGCAATTGGAGGGGTATTTGCCTTGCTGATCAGAGGAATGCCATTTAGTATTTCTGCGGGAGTAGGATTTATTGCATTATTTGGAGTGGCCGTACTGAATGGGATAGTGATGATTTCTTATTTCAATCAGTTGAAGGAAGAGGGTATAGCAGATGTTTACCAAAGAGTTATAGAGGGAACGAAAGTGAGGTTAAGGCCTGTTCTGATGACGGCTGCGGTAGCTTCTCTTGGTTTTTTACCAATGGCATTATCTGGTGGCGCAGGAGCTGAAGTACAAAAACCTCTTGCTACCGTTGTGATTGGCGGATTGTTATCTGCAACTTTTCTAACCTTGTTTGTTCTCCCTTGTTTATATATGCTCTTTACCAAACCTTTGAAAAAGTTACCTGTAAAAGCGGTATCGATAGGTGTTTTTGTCGTTTTATTATGGAGTCCCGGGGTGGGGAACAGAGCAAAAGCACAGTCGCAGCGCTTGACGCTGGATCATGCGATTTCCCTTGCACTAAAGAACAATCTGCAAATCAGAACGGCAGATCTGGCTGTTAAACAATCATTGGCTTTCGGTAAATCTGCTGTTGATCTTGGAAAAACTTCCTTTTCACTTTCCCAGGACCCTACTGCAGGCGGGGGTAATGACAACTCACTAACCGTAAGTCAAACCTTTGCCTGGCCGGGATTTTATAAGCATCAAAAAATGCTGTACAATGCGCAAACTACATTGTTGTCTAAGACAGGTACTTACACTAAACTAGAGGTGGTCAAAGCGGTCAAGACGGCTTTTTATAATTGTCTTTTCGGACAGGAATATCTTAAAGTCCTCCGTTTTCAGGACAGTATCTATAAAAATTTCATAGCAAAGGCCAGCCTCCGCTATAAAGTTGGGGAGACATCTAACCTGGAGGTGATTTCTGCAAAGAACAAATATCAAGAACTGCAGGTGCTCCAGCGTGCAGCTGAAGGAGAGCTGAAAAACCAGGAATTGAATCTGGCTCAGTTACTTCGTATGGAAGGGCCAGTCTTGCTTTTAGAACAGAGCTTGCCTGTATTGGACTTGAAAATTGATGAGGAGAAGACCAGTCCACTTTTACAGGTTTATCAGCAGCAGATTAAAATTGCCCAGGCCAAAATTAAGACAGAACGCTCAAAATCCTGGCCTGACCTGACTCTGGGTTATGCACAGCAATTGCTGGTCAAACCGTTTAATCCGGCAAATATTGACCGGTCCTATTTCCCGGGCACCAGAATAGCAGGAATCCAGTTAGGGCTATCTGTTCCCATCTTTACAAGAGCCGGAAAGGCGCGCATCAATAGCGAGAAGATAGGCGTGCAGATGGCCGAAACAGAATATATAAGGGTTCAGGATCAGCTGAAAACAGCTTATGAACAAGAATTGCAAGCTTACAAGAATAATAAACAGATGGTGGATTATTATGTTAAAGATGGACTAAGCCTATCCAACGAACAAATGCGGATTGCTCAGGTTTCTTTTGACCTGGGAGAGATTGGTTATATGGAATTCATTCAGAACATATCTTTGGCTGTACAAAGCAAACTGAACTATCTGCAATCTGTTCAGCAACTGAATGAATCGGTTATTCAATTACAATTTTTAAAAGGGAATGATTAGGATGAATATATTAAATATAAAGAATCTGTTATTAACAGGAATTCTAACGGGCTGTATCCTGGTGTCTTGTACATCAGGTAATAATTCTGCTAAAGAAAAGGAAAATACCTCGGCCAAAGAAGAGAAACATGAAGATTTGCTGGATCTAAATACCAAACAGTTACAAGCGGTAGGTATCCAGATAGGACCAATAGAACAGAAAAACTTGACTGCGGTAGTGAAATCCAGCGGTCAATTGGCTGTACCGCCCCAGAATGAGGCCCAGGTTAATGTGCTTTACGGTGGTATTATCCGGAAAATTAATGTCATGGAGGGGCAACAGGTAAATAAAGGAACACTGCTGGCTGTACTGGAAAATCAGGACATGATCAAACTGCAGCAAGAGTATCTTGCAGTAAAGGGAGGCTTTAGCTTTATAGATGCCGAATATCATCGGCAACAACTTTTAAAAGCTGCGGGGGCAGGAACGGGTAAATCACAGGAACTGGCAGAAGCCAATTATAATGCAGAACTGGCTAAAATTAAAGCAATAGAAAAACAGTTGGCGCAAATGGGTATTTCTGCTAAAAATGTTTCCCGGGGAAATTTGGTGTCTAGCATTCCTGTTAAGGCACCTATAAGTGGTACTATTGGGCGTATCGCTGCAATGACCGGCTCTTTTGCTCAACCGGGGACTTCACTGATGGATATTGTAGATAATTCAAAAATCCATGCAGATCTCGTTGTTTTTGAGAAGGACCTGTTCAGGATTAAAATAGGGCAGAAAGTTAATTTTCAATTGACCAATCAGAAGGACCAACATATAGAAGGGCAAATCTATGGGATCAATAAGTCTTTTGAAAATGACAGTAAAGGGGTAGTCGTACATGCGGTGATTAAAAAGCCGGAAAGTAATCTGATTCCAGGAATGTATGTAACAGGCTTAATCAGTGTAGGATCAGAGTTGATTCCGGCTGTACCTGTGGAAGCAATTGTTCAGTTTGAAGGGAAAAAATACATTTATCTGGCAGAAGCAGGAAAAAATGACACTACTCATTTCAAAAAATTTGAAGTTACCACAGGTATTGCAGAACTTGGCTATGTACAAATTATTCCGCTGGCGAAACTTGCAGAGGACGCAAAGATTGTGACCAAAGGCGCATTTTATCTGCAGTCAAAAGCGGCAGGCGGATCAGACGAACATTAATCCCCGAAAGCGATGAACGGACAATTGGAAAATACACTTAAAGCAAAGCAGATCAATCCAACTGCGATGCGGTTATTGGTCCTGAATTTCTTACAGACCCAGTCTTATGCCATCAGTTTGACTGATCTGGAGAAGGGGCTTGCACCAGCCGACAGGGTCACTTTATACAGGACCCTGAAAACTTTTGAAGAAAACGGCCTGGTACACAGCATTGACGATGGGACGGGGGTTACTAAATATGCGATTTGTAAGGAGCATTGTCATCCCGGTGAACACGATGATGTACACGTACATTTCTTCTGTAAGAAATGCGGAGGAACTTTTTGTTTGCCCAAAACGCAGATACCAGAAGTGATCCTTCCTGTTAATTTTCATTCAGATGAGATTAATATTGTGGCTAAAGGTCTCTGCGGTCAATGTTCCGGTTAAACTTTGCAATGGCATTGCATTGTAACAGCACTTACCTTTGTATACGATGAAAGCAGAAAATATAAATGAAAGACATATACATTGCTGTGGTCATGATGATCACAGCAATGATCATGGACATGACCATGGTGGTGGAGAGAATGGAACATGGACTGGCCATTGGCCTTTACTGCTCGCTCTGGCTATCCTGATCGTGATGCTGATACTGGATTACGGTTTTAAGGTGAGCCCTGGAAACATAGCCAGTCTGATTATCTTCGGAGTGGCTTATTTATTGGCTGGTTATAACGTGCTTGTACTTGCTTTCAGAAAAGTACTCCGCTTTGACTTTTTTAATGAGTTTTTCTTGATGAGTGTAGCTACTCTGGGTGCTTTTGCCATTGGATCTTATAGTGAAGGCGTAGCCGTTATGGTATTTTATTCTATAGGCGAATGGTTTCAGGATGCTGCGGTAGATAAAGCTAAAAGAAATATTAAGGCTTTACTGGACATCAGACCAGATACTGTAACTGTACTCAGAGAAGGAAACGCAATTAGTGTTAAACCTGATGAAGTAAAGATAGATGAGATTATCCAGGTTAAACCTGGTGAAAAAGTCGCACTGGACGGAGTGTTGATCTCTGATAAGGGAACCTATAATACGGCCGCGATGACGGGAGAGAGTAAGCCAGACACTAAACAAAAAGGAGAACAGGTGCTTGCAGGGATGATTAATCTTAATACAGTAACAGAAATTAAGGTAAAATCTCTTTTCAAAGACAGTAAACTGAGTAAAATCCTGGAAATGGTACAGGATGCTACAGCCAGAAAATCGCAGACCCAGTTGTTTATTTCCAGATTTGCAAAGGTCTATACACCAATTGTTTTTCTGCTGGCCTTGCTGGTTGTGGTAGTGCCCTACTTTGTTGTTTCAAATTACCTGTTCCAGGACTGGTTTTATAGAGGTTTGGTGTTTTTAGTGATCAGTTGTCCTTGTGCACTGGTGGTTTCTATACCGCTGGGTTACTTTGGAGGAATTGGTTTAGCCTCCAAAAATGGTATTTTATTCAAGGGATCTAATTTTCTCGATGTAATGACTAAAATAGACACCGTTGTTATGGATAAGACAGGAACCTTGACCAGAGGTGTGTTTAATGTACAGAAAGTAGTGACCAGCAATTTTGAAGAGAAGGATTTGGTTAAACTTACAGCAGCGCTGGAAAGTAAATCTACGCACCCGATTGCCATTGCCATTACCCAATATTCAGGTCATGCCATTAATGGAACAAGAATAGAGTCTGTTGAAGAAATTGCAGGACATGGCTTAAAAGGAAATATTGAAGGGAGGGAAGTTATTGCCGGAAATACAGCTTTATTTAAAAAATTAGGTATACAATACGATAGCGTTGCAGAACAGGAACAGGATACGATGGTTATGGTTGCGGTTGAAAACAAGTATGCAGGTTATTTTACTATTTCCGATGAGATTAAAGAAGATGCGCAGCAGGCGATTAGCGAATTGCACCAAATGAATATAGAAACTGTAATGCTGAGTGGAGATAAGCAGAGCGTGGTGGATAAAGTAGCTAAACTTCTTGGAATCGACAAAGCCTTTGGTGCTTTACTGCCGGAGAATAAAGTAGAAAAAGTAGAGGAACTGAAAAATCAGAACAGGCGTATTGCTTTTGTAGGGGATGGGGTGAACGATGCACCTGTGATTGCCCTCGCTGATGCAGGAATTGCCATGGGAGGTTTGGGAAGTGATGCAACGATTGAAACTGCAGATATTGTGATTCAAAACGATCAGCCCAGAAAAATTGTCACTGCCATTAAAATTGGTAAGCTCACCAGGAATGTGGTATGGCAAAATATTGCATTGGCTATGGGGGTTAAAATTGTGGTTTTGATTCTGGGCGCTGGTGGTGTGGCTACTTTATGGGAAGCAGTGATTGCAGATGTAGGCGTTGCACTTCTTGCCATATTAAATGCAGTGCGGATTCAGCAGATGAAAGTTATATAATCCTTAAGATAAGATGATCAAATCTGCAAAATCATCTGTTTCGTGTCATGTTGTTTTTTTTTACTCATTATGGAATGCTATTTGCTCATTTAAATTAAAGCTTAACTCTTGCGCTGCTTCTTATGACAAAGACAATATTCGTACTCGAGGATGATCATGATATTAGTGCTGTTTTTGATATTCTTCTTAAAAATGAAGGTTATACCATTGAATCTTCTTCTTCATTTAGTGAGTTAAGGACACTTTTGAAAAGACAGGTGCCAGATTTGTTTATCCTTGATGTCATGCTGCCCGATGCAAATGGAATAGATATATGTAAAGACCTTAAACAAAAGGAAATAACAAAAGATATTCCTGTAATTATGATGTCTGCAAATGCACGCAGTAAACAGATGAGTATACAAGCAGGTGCAGATGATTATATTGCCAAGCCGTTTGATATTAAGGAAGTTGTTGAAAAGATAAGCCGGATACTGGCTGGAGGTTATAAAAAAGCCGGTGCTCATTGAGTACCGGCTTTTATGTTTTAAATATATTTAAGAATTTCCTCTACATATTTTCTGTCATTGGCCAGACGGGGAACTTTGTGCTGACCGCCCAGTTTTCCTTTAGATTTTAGCCATTCGTAAAAAGTACCTTTTGGAGCATTATGCACTTTAGGACGGCAAAGAGCCATATCGTTAAAGCGCTTGGCATCATAGTCTGAATTTATTTCTCTTAAAGTCTGATCCAGGATATCAACAAATTTTTCGAAATCATCAGGTTGCTGGTCAAATTCTATAATCCATTCGTGTCCGCCCGCTTTTGTCCCCTTAAAATATATAGGGCAGGCAGTATAATCAGTAAATACGGCGCCTGTCATTTTACTGGCTCTGCTGATGGCTTGTTCTGCATTATCAATGATCACCTCTTCACCAAATGCATTGATAAAATGCTTGGTTCTTCCGGTGATTTTAATACGGAAGGGATGCAATGAAGTAAATTGTACCGTATCCCCAATCATATAACGCCATAGACCTCCGTTTGTAGAGATAATAATGGCGTAATTTTTATGTAATTCTACTTCATCAAGAGATAGGGTTGCAGGATGCTCCTGCTCCAGAAGTTCAAGTGGAAGAAATTCATAATAGATGCCATAATCAAGCATAAGCAGAAGTTCCTCTGAATTGACCTGATCCTGGATGCCAAAAAATCCTTCTGAGGCATTATATGTTTCCAGATAATACATCTCATCGCATGGGATTAACTCTCTAAACTGTTCTCTATAAGGTTTGAAGTTTACCGCTCCATGAAAATAGAGTTCAAGGTTTGGCCAAACCTCCAGCAAATTTTTCTTACCCGTCATTTCTAAAACCTTTTTGGCAAGTACGATGGTCCATGTAGGAACACCGGAGATATTAGTCACATTTTCTCGGATAGTGGCTTCTGCCATTTTCTCCATTTTTTGCTCGTAATCGTCCATTAACGCAATGGAGATGGCCGGTGTCCGGTAATATTCTGCCCACATCGGTAAATTTTTGATCAGTACGGCAGAGAGATCGCCATAAAACGAGTCTTCATTGAGCTGGTTAATCTGATGGCTTCCACCTAAAACCAATCCTTTTCCAGTTAAGATCTGATTACCAGGCCTGTTGTTGCAGAAAATAGACAACATATCCTTTCCACCTTTAAAATGGCATTCCTGAAGAGACTCTTCAGATACAGGTATAAATTTACTCCTGTCACTTGTCGTACCAGAAGACTTTGCAAACCATTTAATCTCCGAAGGCCACAGGATGTTCTGTTCGCCTTTCAGCATTCTTTCAATATAAGGTTTTAAGGTATCGTAGTTTTGTAAGGGAACTCTTTCTTTAAACTGTTCCTGGGTTTCTATCGTTCTATAGTCGTATTTTTTGCCCCATTCGGTGTTCTCGGCGCTGGAAATCAAGGTATGAAACCATTCGTCCTGTACGTCAAGGGGATATTTTATAAAGAGCTCAATTTGATGGACTCTTTTCTTCATATACCAGGTAAAAATTGAATTTACAATTGCCATGTTCCTCTATATGAATTATAAATTTTTGCTGCGCAGTACAAAATTAGACCCCAAATATACTTTTCTTACCATTTCATTTGCAGCAAGGACCTCAGGTGTTCCAGATTCCAGAATCTTTCCTTCGAAAAGAAGGTAGGCCCGGTCTGTAATAGAAAGAGTTTCCTGTACGTTATGGTCCGTAATCAGGATACCAATATTCTTGTTTTTAAGCTTGGCTACGATGGTCTGGATTTCTTCAACTGCAATGGGATCCACACCGGCAAAAGGCTCGTCCAATAAAATAAAGTTAGGACTTGCGGCCAGGGCCCGGGCAATCTCTGTTCTTCTTCTTTCACCTCCGGATAAAAGGTCACCTCTGTTTTTACGAACTTTGTGTAAGCTGAATTCATTGATCAGTTCTTCCAGTTTTTCGTGCCTTTCTTCTTTTTTCATTTTCGTCATCTCCAGAATGGACATGATATTGTCTTCAACGGTTAACTTCCTGAATACAGAAGCTTCCTGAGCAAGATAACCAATCCCTTTTTGAGCCCTTTTGTACATCGGATCACTGGTGATATCCTGGTTGTCCAGGAAAATGGTTCCTTCATTTGGTTTGATCAATCCAACAATCATATAAAATGAGGTTGTTTTTCCTGCTCCGTTTGGTCCTAATAAGCCGACGATTTCTCCCTGACTTACATTAAAGGAAACGTCATTAACAACCGTACGCTGTTTATATTTTTTGATTAAATTTTCTGCTCTTAATATCATTTAAGTATATTAATGTTTTTCAATAGCTCTTAAGAAGGCTAATACCACTATTCAAATTTGATGGCTTTGATGTTTAATTGCAAACGTTTTTGTTCCTTCCATACATTTTCCTCTATGGTATAGCAAATGGAAAAAGGCCGGTCAGGCTGTATCTCATTTTGCAACTCTGCCAGTCCAAAGCCAATACTGTCAAAAGTAACTGAATTTTGTTGTTTTACATTTAGCTTTAGGTGTTTTGCACCAACAATATATGGATTTCCCATACAAAATACATTATGGGTTACAAAAACAGGGGTAGGATTGTCGGGACCAAAAGGCGCCATTTGGGCAATGATACGTTGGAACTTTCCGTCAATTTGCGAAAAGTTGATCTCCGTATCAATAGTCAGTTCCGGACAAAGCAGATCTTCTGTTATGCTTTCAGCCACCACGCGTTCAAACCGATCTGAAAAATGATCTATATTCTCAGGTTTCATCGTCAGACCTGCAGCAAATTTATGTCCGCCAAACTGTACCAACAGGTCTGCACAGCCGCAAAGGGCTTCGTATAGATCAAATCCTGCTACAGAACGCGCAGAACCTGTGAGCAGACCATTTGATTCTGTCAACACAACTGTTGGCCGATAGTATTTTTCTGTTAGCCTGGATGCAACAATACCAATTACACCTTTGTTCCAGGTTTGGTTATAAACCACGGTGGTTTTCCGGTTGATCTGTATCTCACAGTCTTCAATAATGGCCAGTGCTTCGGCAGTCGTGTTCTGGTCGGAAGTTTTGCGTTCAGTATTTTGCAGGTTAATAAACAGGCTTTGCTCACGGGCAAGATCGTCTTGATTGCACAACAACATTTTAACGGCTTCATTCGCGTGGTCCATTCTGCCGGCGGCATTGATTCTTGGTGCAATTGAGAATACAATGTCTGTTAGTGTAAAATCTTTATCCCTTCCGGTACTTTGCATCAGCGCTTTCAGGCCGAGACAGGGTCTGGTGTTGAGTTTAATCAGGCCATGGTGGGCAAGAATCCGGTTCTCACCGGTTACAGGTACAATATCTGCGGCAATACTGACCATAACCAGATCCATATATTGCTCATAGCTGTCTTTAGGAAGATCATGCGTTAGGGCATAGGCCTGCGCCAGTTTAAATCCAATTCCGCATCCGGCAAGTTCCTTAAATGGGTAAGTACAGTCCGAACGTTTTGGATCAAGCACAGCAACCGCTTCCGGCAACTCTTCACCAGGTAAATGGTGGTCACATATAATAAAATCTATACCTAATTTCTTTGCATAGCTTACCTTATCATTCGATTTGATCCCACAATCCAGGGCAATGATAAGGCTGAAATTATTTGCCTTCGCATAATCTATTCCCGCGGTAGAGACGCCATAGCCTTCTTTGTGTCTATCGGGTATATAATACATGATCCGATCTGTAAATTGACTGAAAAAGCTGTAAGCCAGGGCCACAGATGTGGTTCCATCCACATCATAATCACCATAGATCATCATGTGCTCACCTGAAGCCAGAGCAAGATCAATGCGGGTAATTGCTTTTTCCATATCCTTTATTAAGAAAGGATCATGCAGCTCGTCCAGCTGCGGCCTGAAATAGTTCCTGGCTTCATCGAAAGAATTGATTCCTCTTTTTACCAGGACCTGGGCTAAACTATTATCTATATTTAATTGCTGTGCAAGCGATTCGGTTGTTTCTTGATCATTATGTGCAGCTTGCACCCATCTCTTTTCCATTAAGCCTTTATTGTTCTTTATTGATCACTAAGCTGTTGTTCTTTCATTAGAGCGTTTAAATGGATGTGCTTATGGTTTTGTTAGTGGTAAATTCATACAGGTTCCCTATCTTTGTATCGATTCGTAAAGATATCATTAATTTCTTCGTCTTACTAATACCTATGCCCTTGCAAGTTTTCACTTTATACGAAGGTTCTTACTCCGTAGATTCCAGCAAAAAATTTATTCCCTTTAACCCGGAAGTCCACAGCCCTAAAGACCGGCCCGCATCCCTGTTTATTCATGTTCAACCGTTTTTAGTGAAAATGAACGATTTGCTTGTATTGTTTGATACCGGCCTGGGATATAGCAACGAATCGGGAGAATTGATCCTGCATGAGAATATTCGCAAAGCAGGTTTCGATCCTGCAGAGGTAGACTATGTATTGATGTCTCATCTGCATTTTGATCATTCCGGCGGAATGATTCATGAATACAACGGAAAAACGGAGCTTAGTTTTCCAAACGCCACGTATGTGATTCAAAGAGGGGAATGGGAAAGTGCATTTACCAATACTTCATCTTCTTATAAAACAGAGATCTTTGACTTCTTGCAGAGAAATGCCCAATTGCATTTTGTAGAAGGTACAGGCCAGTTTGTAGCGGGAATCAGTTACGAACTGACCGGCGCGCATACCCCTTTTCATCAGACTTTTCTTTTGAATGACGGTAATGACCAAGTCTTCTTTGGTGGAGATGTTTTACCTGAACCGGAAGAGTTATTAAGAAGATTTATTGCTAAATACGACTTTGATGGCCGTAAAGCAATGGAACTTAGAGAAGAGTATGGAAAAAAAGCTGCATTGGAAAATTGGAATTGCCTGTTTTACCATGCAAAGACTAAGGCTACAGGACATGTAGCCTATCAGGATGGCATTTTTAGTATTGTTTAGCGCTGAGGTTTATTCATTAATTGCTTTTAAAAGCTCTATTAAGCGATCTATAGACAAGGGCTTTGAAATAAAGCCCTTCACAATCTTATAGGTTTTGGCTTTTTCTATGTCATTTTCATATACAGATGAGGAAAGCATGTAGAGGTCCGATCTTTTGTTAACATCCATTCTTTCATAAGCCTCTATAAATTCCCATCCATTCAAAACGGGCATATTAATATCGATCAGCATAAGCTGAGGAAAAGGTTCATCATCTTTAAGGACTTGTACAAGATAG
>NZ_QAIL01000605.1:0-471 GCF_003061025.1 Pedobacter sp. HMWF019
CCAGCTGCTGCTGACATATCGTTAAAAGATGTTCTATTTCCTACTCCTTTATCTTCAATGATAATTTTATGCTCACTTTTAATTAATTTCGAAACCAACTCTGTCCCCACTGGCTTCGCACCCCCCCCAGGAGTTCCTGCAACCTGAATTGCTCCCTTTTCGGTTAAAAAAAGCTTCTCGCTTGTTAACATTTGAAGCTGAGAAAAAACCTGTTGCCTATATGATTTATTGCCAACGATGATTATATCTTGCGGTCCCATCCCATCCGGATCTATAAACCGAATCGGATTATTGAAAGAATAATTATACGGTGAGTGCCTCCTCATCTTCTCCGCTAACGGATCCACCACATTCCACCTTCCAATCTCCGGATCATAAAACCGTGCTCCATAATCAAGCTGTCCATCCTTATTAGGAGCACTAAACTCCGATTGCAACTCCTTGCCGTTATAAAGATACTTGTTCGGTCCA
>NZ_QAIL01000605.1:481-3548 GCF_003061025.1 Pedobacter sp. HMWF019
CCGTTGTTTTGCATGTTGTTCTGCTCGTACTGGATTGTCTATTTTAGTGCGAACCTTATACTCATCTTTAGCCATTATAGTCGGCTTTTTCGTATCTGGATCAATAACCGACATTCCATTTTCGTTAACACTCACAGGATCACTGGCATCTAACTGCGTTGCAGTCCCATTTACACCATCTTTTGCATGTCCCAACTCATGAGCTAGACCAACTTGAGCAGGCCTTCCAGTAGATCCATCAGCATTCCTTATACCATATTCATCATTTTTCAGATCATTAGGATCAAAATTAATCGTAGAACCTGTACCTCATTTTATATTTCCAGCTGCTGCTGACATATCGTTAAAAGATGTTCTATTTCCTACTCCTTTATCTTCAATGATAATTTTATGCTCACTTTTAATTAATTCCGAAATCAACTCTGTCCCCACTGGCTTCGCGCCCCCCCAGGAGTTCCTGCAACCTGAATTGCTCCCTTTTCGGTTAAAAAAGCTTTGATGAGCTCAACTGTTGTCATTGCCATTCCTGCAGCTCCTATAATTGCTCCTCCAACTTTAAAAGAAGTTGAAACAACCTGAACCGATTTAGTATCAGCGCAAACTGTCTCTATAATCGCTTTAGAAGCAGTTGAACCAACTGGAGATTTCCATCCCGGCTGATTTTATTGATCTACTTAATCAATCAACAATTTTCTGTTATCAGTATTCGTGCAATAAATTTCTCTGCATTGCTCTTTTGGTTAACAAGTTCAACACCAAATGTAATTATTAAAAATGCTCCAAGAACAAGCATAACTACACTGTAAAAACATGCGAGTATTATTATCGAAACAAGAGCTAAAAGAATATATTTATATGAAACAAAATATGTCAGTTTTACAGTATTTTCCTTTGCACCTGATAACTCCAAAATACCAGTTTGCAGTTTGGACGCAGACGCACCTCGCATTTCAAATCTAGGCGGACCAGAATTATCAAACATAATATGTTTATCAGTTTCCTGGGCTATTCTATATTTATCCTCTCGCAGTTCCGAAATAGCTTTTTGACGAACAATATGTAAGTCTAAATGAGTTATTTGCGATATCTCATACTTTAATCTCAAATTATTAAAATTCATATTATTGACCTCCAAGGTATTTTTGTGTGTTTATTGACACACACCACCAAAATTAGCATTCCAATATTTCTTTAAATACATTTTCATTCAATGAAGCGATTTTAAATAATACAGGTAAAAACATAAAAACACCCAAAAGCGCTGCGAATGACTGCGCATAAATCCCAATCACTATAAATCCCAACATCATTGATATCGGGAACAATATTGGAGTGTAGTATATTAATTTAGCTGTCGTACATTGACTCCCTGGTTGTATCGCGAATCTTCCCTCGCCAATTCTCGTATGAAAGTCCGATCTATACCTTTTCTGTTATCGTTTTCATCATCAATAAAAGATATTTGCTCATAATCGAGCTGCTCATCTTTTCTCATTTTTTAAACTGTGTCTCTAAGTTAACAATTAACTAATTGACACAGTTTATTTTACACTCTCGTGAAATATGCCTTACGACCACCGATAGCTTTGATCTTAATGTCTGCTCCAGCAGGGCTCCTCGTTAGGTCTGGGCGATGTATCTTCAGGAAATCATGGATTTCCCAAAAAATAGCACCGTCCAGCTGCTTTTCGATTTGAAGCACTTCTTTATTCAAAATCTCCCCCATTGCCCTATGCAAAGCCTGATCTTTCTTGTTTCCCAACTGTGTTGGACTGAAGCTTAACCTTTTCCGTTTTGACTTAACTGCCACTTACACTAAACTCGATTGTTCCCGCCTTTTTGGTATACTGCACCAGCACAACCAGCTTCCCGCTGAAAAGCTTCATTCTTGGCAATTCAAAACTCTCCAGAGAAATAGCATCACCATTACATACCGACTTGAATACCCCTTCCCCAAACACAATAAATTGAAGTGGAAGCGTAGCTATCGGACATGGGTCTCCATCTTTATCTACCACAAATGCGTTACGAATTCAGAAAAATAAAAGCATAATCCAAAAGAGACGGGCAAAAGAAATACACACAAACTACTAATAATAAGCTACTTAATTGCAATTACTTGTCATAGCTATGTGGTAATTATCATCGATTATCTCCCTACAATAAACATAGTTTGAATAGTTTAGGTAAATAGACCGGTTTTGGTTAATGCTTGAGTTTATGAGCAAGAAGTTCATTCCTGTGGGGAATAGAAGATTGTGCGCCAAGACGTGTTACTGAAAATGCCGCAGCTTCACATGCAAAATCTACTGCTTCCACTAGAGACTTTCCTTCGGCAAGCGCCACTGCCAGCCCGCCGTTAAACACATCTCCTGCTGCGGTACTGTCTACTGTTTCTACTTGTTTTGCGGGGACCAGATGAAATGCGCCATGGTCTAATACAAGGGCACCCAAAGGGCCTAATGTGATGATTACAGATTTAATACCCAACTCATGTATAACCTGAGCAGCTTTCTTTGCGCTTTCCACATCCGTAACGGCTATGCCGGATAAAATGGAAGCTTCAGATTCATTCGGTGTAATGATGTCAATATGTTGTAACAACCGGTCCGACAATTTCGTTGCCGGTGCAGGATTTAAAATAACAAGAATATTCTTTTCCGAAGCTTTGAAGGTTATAAATTCTACAGTAGACATGGGAATTTCCAGCTGTAGTAACAGGATAGAGAATTGCTCAATCTCGTTTAGGGCAGGTTCAATATCTGAAACTAAAAGGTTTCCATTTGCTCCCTGCGCAACAACGATGCTATTTTCTCCCGAAGCATCTACTGTAATCAGCGCAACACCAGAAGGAAGCTCTTCATCTGAAACAATATATCTGGTATCAATTCCCTCTTTGTCCATCAGTTGAAAGGATTGCTTTCCAAATACATCATTTCCCATTTTAGAAACAAATGTCACATCTCCTCCTAAACGCGCAACTGCCACGGCCTGATTGGCGCCTTTCCCCCCTGGGTTCATGAAAAAAGATCCGCCTAATACTGTTTCCCCTGGTACTGGAATATGT
>NZ_QAIL01000606.1 GCF_003061025.1 Pedobacter sp. HMWF019
AGCCAAGGGCTATGCCTATTCCCGCCAAGGCAATCCTACCACCACCGCCCTTGAGCATAAGGTGTCGCAAATGGAGCAAGGCATTGCTACAGTGTCTTTTTCTACGGGAATGGCCGCTATTTCTTCTACGATTCTGGCTTTAATGAAAGCTTCAGACCATATTATAGCAAGTTCCTATCTTTTTGGTAATACAAGGAGTGTGATGCAAACTTATATTGATCTTGGTCTTCAGATTTCTTTTGTAGATACAACAGATATTGAGCAGGTAAAAAACGTTTATACGGAAAACACCAAAATGGTATTTGTAGAAACGATAGCAAATCCGGCAACGCAAGTTTCCGATCTGGCCGCAATTGGTGATTTCTGCGCAGAAAAGAAACTTATCTATATGGTAGATAATACGATGACATCTCCTTATTTGTTTCGCCCGGCGGAAGTAAAAGCAAGTCTTGTGATCAATTCATTGACCAAATACATTGGTGGACATGGGAATGCATTGGGGGGTAGTGTAACAGATACAGGCTTGTTTGACTGGCTTGGTTTTCCAAACATTGCACCAATTATACGCGAACAAATTCGTCCTGAAATGCAAGGAATCACGCAGATCAGAAAAAGAGGTTTGCGGGACGGTGGAGGAACACTCTCTCCGGAGGCGGCTCATAGCATCTCCGTAGGTTCAGAAACACTTGCTTTAAGATTGGAAAGGGCTTGTAATAATGCAGCGGTATTGGCAGAATTTTTAAACAATCATCCTATGGTGAGTCAGGTATATTATCCTGGGCTAAAAAGTCATCCTGAGCATGACCGCGCTTCAGCTTTGTTTCATCGCTATGGTGGATTAATGAGTTTTACACTTGCCGACGGTATTGACTGCCTGTCTTTCCTGAATGAGTTGAAACTGGTGATTAAGTCCAGCAATCTGGGAGATACTCGTACATTGGCTATTCCAGTGGCCCATACTATATTCTTTGAATTAGGTAAAGAAAGAAGAGATGAAATGGGCATACCGGATTCCATGATCCGCCTTTCTGTGGGTATTGAGGATATTGAGGATCTTCTGGAAGATTTTGGCAATGCCTTTGCTTCTTTTAAGTAATCGTCAGAAGTACTATATATATAAATCAGGGAAGCATGCTCAATACTTCCCTGATTTAGGTTAAGGCTATGTTTACTTTACTTCTGACCAGACATGATCACATAAGAATTCTTTACCAATTCTCCATTTTCATTGATGATTTCATGAGATATTTGTTTTGCCGCAATATTTTTGAAACCGGTTCTCTGAAATATTTTTTGCACTTCTTTGACATCATAAAAGGTAAAATCGAGCTGAGTCCATGGAAGATTTTCTCCGGAGTTTTTTTCCGTAAAACTGAGGGTGAACTTGCCACCGGGTTTCAAAACACGCATTATTTCCATAAAATAGGGTATCGGATTTTTCCAGAAGTAAAGCGTATTTTCTGTAAAACAATGGTCAAAGAAATCATTTTTAAAATCAAGTATTCCATCTCGTTTGGCTTTAACAAATCGCGCATTGCCTTCCTTAATTTTAACTGTATGGGCCAATATTGCTTTTTTTACCATGTCTTCCGATGTATCGGTTCCATAATAATGGATTCCTTCAGTCCTCTCAAAAAGAAAAGGGAAGTGTTTACCCTCACCAAAGCCGATTTCTAATAGTTGAAGATCTGTTGTTTGCTCTATAGCATCTATAATCTGGAAAATTAAAGTATTATTGTCTTGCGAATGTTCTTG
>NZ_QAIL01000073.1 GCF_003061025.1 Pedobacter sp. HMWF019
CCGCTGTACGTCTGGTTAAAATAATCGAATTAGGTTGTTTAAAAGCTGTTTCGCTACTTCCATCTATAAATTTATATCTTAATATTTTAAGAATATCTGCGTCAGCGAAACGATTTTGTGCTTTAATACCAGCATTTCCATTCACAATCAGCATCTGGTCTACTCCAGTAATTTTAGCAATTTCCTGTATAGCAGAAAATTCACTTTTCATGGTTGGAGCAAGTGTATTTGGCGTAAGGTCTCCTGTGCTCACAATTTCTTGAACATCGTTCAATTGATTTGCCTTGACCTCAAAAATATTCTCCGCATCATTGTATTGACTATTAAACTTCCATTCATTAGCCACATAGATCAACAACAGTAAAGAAGAGGCTAGCCCTATAGCCAATCCTCCAAGATTAATCAAAGTAAATCTCTTGTTTTTGAAGAGACTTCTCCACGCTATTTTAAAGCTAATCTTTTCCATGTCAATTTTACTACCAACTGAATGCCAGATTTAAAGAAGGCCACAACTGAAGATAAAAGGCTAAAATAAGCAATTAGTTCAGATCCAGTTGGTCAGTATCGAACAGTTGGTGTACGATACCGTTCATCTCTATTCGGTACGAGTCAAATGAATTAAACCAGAACACAGATAAAAATGAAATAAAAGAAAGAAATCACAAAAAATTTGTTTCATCTAATAATAAAACTATATTTGAACCGAGAGCGTTAATTTAATGAAAAAGGGACCAGGTCGCTAGACTTAGGTCCCTTTTCTATTTACAGCCATGCACACCTTAACCATACATTCCTTCCGGCTTTAATAAAAAAATAAGCATGGCATTTCCATCCGGAAATCACCATGCTTTCAACTTATTACTACTTTTCAGGTTATGAAGCACGTTTAATAGTAATAGAGCGAACTGTATTTCGTACTAAGAGCCTCAAATATCCCATTTGTATTTGTACTTATAAATGGCAGACCTTAAAATCCATAAACTTTAAAGAAGAAACCCATTTAAACCATATTTAATTCTAAAAAAAAGACACCTGATCGATCTGATTTATATATTATTGGGTTTGCTCCCTATTTTATTTACCCTTTTGTTTTTGATATCTTTATAAATAAAAAGAATGGGCGAACACCATCACGAACATACACATGACCATCATGG
>NZ_QAIL01000607.1:0-857 GCF_003061025.1 Pedobacter sp. HMWF019
TTTCCAGATTAATGGCAAATACCTTTAGTGGCTTCATTTAATTGAGTTTAGTCTAAAACTGAAATGAAAAACATAACTGATATACTATTTTATCAATTGATCTAATAATTTCAATAACTGTTCACCATGCAGCTCTTTTCCTATAATCCTTCCATTGGGATCAATTAGAAAATTATCTGGAATTGAATAGATATTGTATTTTACTGAGACCTCATTTTGAAATTCCTTTAAATCTGACAAATGTGTCCAGTTCAAGCCATCTTGCTTTATCGCCTCAAGCCAAGCATCTTTTTTACTATCCAGTGAGATGCTTATTGTAGTGAAATTTTTGCCGCTATATTTGTTCATAGCCTTTACTACATTGGGATTCTCCGCTCTGCAGGGCACACACCAGGATGCCCAGAAATCTATAAA
The DNA here is from genome assembly GCF_003061025.1 of Pedobacter sp. HMWF019. Taxonomy (GTDB): domain Bacteria; phylum Bacteroidota; class Bacteroidia; order Sphingobacteriales; family Sphingobacteriaceae; genus Pedobacter. Next base: position 415 of record NZ_QAIL01000607.1, read on the forward strand.
CACATACTTCCCTTTAAAACTTTTCAAACTCACCAAACGACCGCTGGTATCACTTTGAATAAATTTTGGAGCGTAGCCCCCTATAACCAGACTATCTACCATGTATTGTAAATCGTCACCGTATCTATTATTCTTAATACTTTCAGGGAAAGACAGAAACATTTTTTTTACTTCTGCATCTGCCAGGGAACTCTGATTGTTGTATAAAAGAGAAGCATTAATAAACGAATCGGGATGTTCAGAAATCCATTTCCGACAATCTGTTATACCCTGCTCTACAACTGCTATCTTTAATGAATCATACAATTGCTTCTTTTTATTGATTAAGGGAATATCTTTTGTCTCCATGGAGTTGAGCCAATTCCGTTTAGCCATGGCAAAATCCCTATATATTTTACTTCTGGATTCATTATTCAACTTATATTCAAGAGCTGTTTTATTAC
>NZ_QAIL01000607.1:867-3447 GCF_003061025.1 Pedobacter sp. HMWF019
ATTTTCATCTTGGATTGAAATTTCCCGTTTTTAACAACGAAAGATCCATGTTTCCTTATTTCAGCTGTTTCCTTTATCTGTTGATTTGAAAAACGTCTCGGATAAAAAGGCTCAAAATAAATCAAAGTTCCGTCTTTCAATTTAGGTGCGTAGCCATGAATGGTCAACGTATTTTGTGCATAACCCGCACAAGACAATAGGGAGAATAACAATACGGCCAAAAACTTCATAAGGAAAATTTAACATTTAAAGAAAATTTATCTCTGAGTATTGATAATAATGGGCATTAGAGAATGTTCTTTCAATGCCCATTATTATCAATTAGCTAGGATCACAAAGTAATACAGTTGTTTGACCGGGACATGAGCCAGCTGGATATATACCATGAGACTTGCATATACCGCCCGTTTGCCCAGGCATAGTACAAGATTCGCCTTCTCTGGAACATTCATTGTCGCAGGGTCCACCGTTACCACTGCCACTACCTCCTAAAACTTTTTTCAGTTGGCTTCTTGTCAAAACTTCGCCATTTTGGATAGCGAAAGCATTTAAACTCATTTTTTTCATACTTTTACTTAAAATTTAGTTATTAGATTTTGTAACTCTACCACGCTGAGTTACTTTGAGCGACATGTTTTTATAACATCATGCTTGTTAGGGGCTGTTCTGTTGCAACGGGCAGCCCCATTTTTGTACAAAAGACCTTTCTATTCTATTAAGTATTTTATATCCTCAAGGGTATAGGGTTCAATTAACTTATATCCATTGATCAAAATCGTAGGTGTAAATGTAACTCCAAGCATCTCGCACCATCTCTTCTGCAGCCTAGTTACTGTTTCCATTTCGCTAACATTAGGTACTGGATATTTAGTTGACCATTTTAAATAGTCTTTGTCTGATTGTTCATACCAATCATCCAGGGCTTGCCCAACTACACGCTTATCATCTAATAGGCTCAATGAAGTAGCATGTCTGGCTACTTTAGTCCGATAGTCATCGTCGCTATCCGCAGTGGCAAATACAACTTTCAATTGTATATCGTCACGCTGATCAATCCATTCGCTAAGAGATTTGTGTACTGCAGCACAAGGTCCACAAAATGGGTTTGTGACCATCGTGACAACCGTTTTTGCATCCCTATTACCTAATACTATGGGCATTATATCATCAGGAACTTTATAATTGGTTTGATTACTTAAAATTTGATTAAACAAATCGCTATTGTATTTAAACCTTTTAAGTTGTTGCTTTAATGGTTGAAGATGTTCTGCTTCCTGGAGGAATGGCTTTATAAATGACCATATTGCAATAGGTGTTAAGAAACATAAAAAAGCACCTACAAAGGTATAAATTGAAAAATTTGAGATTTGAAAATCAAACGAATTTCCACCCAAATAAAATACTGCGGCTTCCAACCAAAGTAATACTTGTATACTACAACAGAGAATGCACCAATTCTTTACTTTAGCTTGATACCAAAATGAATAAAACGAGTATGGCAAACAGATTATGTTAAGCCAACTAAGCCATTCTTTAGTGGAAGGATTAAGTAACAAGCAAAGAAAAGAACCTGCAAAATAAAACATTCCCACTTCACTCCAAGTTAACCAACTTGTTACTTTAGCAGCATCAGATTTTAAAATAGCATTACAATCATTCTTTTTACCAAGGGCACATAGATTTGCAATAAATGGATTATTGTTGTTTATGCCATGCATTAATAAAAGACAACTCACAGAGATCCCTGATAGTTTTAATATGATAATAGACAGGTAGAAGGCTGTGATTTGTTGCTGGCTCAATATATAGGTTATGCCGCATAACGTCATCAAAATAATGAAAGGTATACGCATTTTAATCAGCCATTCCTTAACCAATGATTCTGTATATTTCGCTTCCCCGCTTAATAGATCCTTTTCAGCATACAGGATAACTCCATCCCAAAGTTTTAAAAATTCTTGCTTCACAAGTAATTTCCTATTTTCTTTTTCGTTACTAAATATGACATTATCGCCTTCGATTTTGTCTACTACCACAAACTCATTATCTTCTCTTTTCAAATGCGCAACGAAGGGAACTGGGAATTCAGCTAAATTAAAACTCTCTTTCTCTACCTGAAATGCTTTGTTTGGAATATTCCAAGAGGTTAAACAATCGCTTAAAGCTAGCATACTTGGATAGTCTGGATGCTCTAGCAAATCGTTTTTAATAGTATACGATGTAACTGGTATTTTTAAGGTCTTAATTAATAAACTTAGTACACTTACTGCATTGGGAATAGATTTGAGAGGTAGTAGCATATTTAACTTGGTTATAGATTTTCATAGTAGATAGCACTCCAAATATTACGCAAGAATCATCGCCTATATAACGCCTAAAATAGGAGGCGATTTCAAGGGGTGTTTTACGGATTGTGAGCATAATTTATTATCAGAGTTAATTTATCTCTAAGCTAAAAAGTAAAATCAAGATAGTATCTAGAATATTCTTTAACTTTCTGTTATATATGTGTTAATAAATTGCATAGTCAAGAAATTTACCGGTTGAATCGGTGATTATGCCTATTTCAAAACGTTTGTG
>NZ_QAIL01000608.1:0-2005 GCF_003061025.1 Pedobacter sp. HMWF019
TAAAAATATGGCACTAACAGGAAAAATATTTGTAGAAGAAAAGGACATCTTGTACATCAGAGGTGAAATTAATGGAGAGATTAAAGGTAAGATGGAAATAGCTCAGGAATTAAAAAAAGAAGGCTTAACTAACGAATTTATAGCCAAAACCACCAAACTTTCGATTCAAGAAATCGAAGCGCTCTAATACCCTCCCCCCCAGTTCTTCCAATTCATGGAAGAACGCGCGCCAAACACTCCAATTTTCTGCGCATAACCACAAAATAAGATATTAAAACCCACATTATAAGATAGCTGCATCAACAATAACCAATTTTGCTCTAACCACCCTCTCCGGTCTGCACCCAGGAAAATAGGATTTAATGGTCGAACCTCAGGACCTGCAAGGTCCAGAGAGACCATAAATCCTATTTTCACCCATTAAGCCAATTCAGGACAAAAAACTAACGTTACCCAGTTTACCTCCATTTTCTCGTGCATTTTTGGATAAAATTTCTCTTTTTGAATACCAGCGCGACAACGAGAAAAACATGGCTTTCCGCATGGCAGAATACAGCATCATGCTGCAAAGAAAATACGGACTGCCAGTAACCCAGTTTGTGATTTATATTGGTGCAGGAAAACCCAGTATGCCCATGCGGATCAGGAACAAATACCTCCATTTCTGGTATAACCTGCTCACATTTTCGGATATCGATTACCAGGTATTTCTAAACTCAGATAAAATAGAACAAAAGATGCTGGCCATTCTCGGTGATCTCCAAATTGAGGATACAGAAATGATCTTACAAAAGATCGTTCAGGAAATAGAAAATAAAGGTATTGGAGAATTAGAACAAGGAAGATATTTAAAACAATTGCGCGTTTTAATGCAATTGCGTAATTTAGAGAAAACATCAATTAAAAATATGGCACTAACAGGAAAAATATTTGTAGAAGAAAAGGACATCTTGTATATCAGAGGTGAAATTAATGGAGAGATTAAAGGTGAGATTAAAGGTAAAATGGAAGGTAAGATGGAAATAGCCCAGGAATTAAAAAAAGAAGGCTTATCTAACGAATTTATAGCCAAAACCACCAAACTTTCGATTCAGGAAATCGAAGCGCTCTAATACCCCTCCCCTCAGTTCTTCCAATTCATGGAAGAACGCGCGCCAAACACTCCAATTTTCTGCGCACAACCACAAAATAAGATATTAAAACCCACATTATAAGATAGCTGCATCAACAATAACCAATTTTCGCTCTAACCACCCTCTCCGGTCTGCACCCAGGAAAATAGGATTTAATGGTCGAACCTCAGGGCCTGTAAGGTCCAGAGAGACCATAAATCCTATTTTCACCCCCCAAAAAATCAGTGTTTAAATTTGAACGAAATTCCGTTAAAACCCTTTTACAAAACCCTATTTCTTCTCTAGTCTCTGCGATCTGTGTATACATTACAATTTATCGTCTGAATTGATCTTGCAAGCCAGGAATAAAGAAGCTGCACTACATACAAATACGGAATAGCTAAAAGGCGCCCGATAATTTGCAAAGAACAACATGCTTAATGCAAAAGCAAGTGTCAGCAAGAAACTTCCAAATGCTGCCCATTTGATCTTGTAACCAATAAGTAACATGATACCAAAAACGATTTCAGCCGCTGTCGCCACTGTAGCAAATACGCTGGTCAAAGAATCATTCATATAAGGCATCAACGAATGCGTATAACTTAAGAAATTACTCCAGTTTCCCCATGCGGTTCCATTCTGTCCGGCAACTCCAAGCCAACCAAATCTATCCATTACAGGCAGGATAAAACCTATTCCTAGGGCAAATCGCAGATAAAGCTCTGGGGTATCAAATGTCTTTTTCATCTTCTTTAATCTCATTAGTAAAGCAAAATTAAAAGATACAGTTTGGCTATTGAGGTACCAGATTAAATTAATCAGATAGACCAGACAATCACGTACACAATTGATGAAATAGCTATAATAGAAATGGCGGACATCAGTTAGATACC
>NZ_QAIL01000608.1:2015-5668 GCF_003061025.1 Pedobacter sp. HMWF019
CGTTCTTTATTCTTATTTGGAAACTTTGCCAGAAGTTACAGCGATATTAACCGACTCTGCAAGCTGAGCATCCAGATCAGCATGAAATACAGGGCTCGATGAAACAGTTTTTAAGGCTGCAAATTGATTTACATTGATTTGTGAAGCATCAGAGATTACCGATACATGGCGTTCTGCAGATCCACTTAGTTTCAACGAAGAAGCATCTTTGGTCACGGTGTATACATCCTGTGCAATAACATTCACATCCACTTTGGCATTGTCCTGTACAAATACCTGAAGGACTGGCAAGTTGAAACGGCCGGTTGATTTTACAACTGCATTTTCAGAAGCATCGATTCTTTTCAAATCATTCACGGTCAAATACACGGTTGTTGTTTCATCACCAGTAGAATTGATGAACAATTTATTCCCCTCTCTTTTGAAAGAAACTTTAGCTTCCTGCTGATCTGTTTCTACACGGAAACCTTCTTTAGCGCCCTGAGTTAAATATACCTTTACATTTCCAGTCACTTTGATCATTGTTGCACCAGAAACGGTAGAAACTGCAGAAGGATTTTTGTCGCCTTCTTTTGCAAAAGTGGTAAATGCAGATGAAGTTAAAACGATAGCGGTTAAAGTTGTTGCGAATAAGGTTTTGATAGCGGTTTTCATATCTTTATGTTTTAAGTTTTTTAAATTCTCTTTGTACATAAGACGTGCGCAAACCACAAACGTTTCAGCCGTTTTGGCCCTATTAGACCAACTGCAGGGTAACCATCGACGAACACACAGTTATTCACGACCAGTCGCCCCCACTCAGTCCCCTCTGCAATTTGCAACAGAAAATTTTACCCTATTTGATGAGGCGGCCTCAGAGATCTGTGCGCTTCTTCAGCGCACCTGATATCGTTAGCCCCGAATCAATAGGGCAAAATTTTCATATGGGCAACTGCCTGGCAAACCCATACAAACCGCACACTTTGTTCGCAAAAGGGTACCAGTTTTACGAACAATGTGTGCACTTGCTGTGCACATACTGTGCAGTTAATATATTCCTCATGTGAAATTTATACAGAAGTGGTATACAAAACTTATTCAAAAAATATCACGCTATTGTCAAAATTGAATTGTATATTGAGCAAATTTATATTTGATGGCCTATTTGGACAGAGTGCTTGATCCGCCGGTATACGGCTGGGCCGACGACGAGGGGACGCTGAGTAAACCCACAGCAAAACAATTATTTAAAGAGTTCTTTAAGAGACTAAATGTTATTAAATGCAGGAAAAACTGGCTTCCTTTCTTTAGCTGGTTCAGAGTATTGATACTCGTTCCACTGGTTTTCCTGTTTATATTTAAATTTTTTAGTATACCACTGCTTATTGTCTTTTTTGTATACAGCATGATTGCTATGGGTACCCATGGAACCATATGGCACCACAGGTACTGTACACATCAAGCTTACACCTTTAAAAATAAATTTTGGCGTTTCATTACCCAGAATTTAACCATAAGCATGATCCCGGAAGAAATATACGTGGTTTCCCATCACGTACATCATGCAAAATCAGATCAACCCGGAGACCCATACAACGCTTCCGGAGGTTTTCTATATTGTTTCCTGGCCGATGTAAACCATCAGCCTATATCAAAAACCTTATCTGAAAAAGATTACTCCAGAACAGTAAAACTGATGCAGCATACCGGGGTGAGTCCAAACACTTATTCCCAATATCAAAGATGGGGCTCAGTAACCCATCCAGGCACAGCCATCTTGTTTTGCTTATTGAACTGGTCCTTTTGGTACGCCGTTTTCTTTTTAATTGGCGGACATCCAATGGCTTGTACAGTATTTGCTGCAGCCGCTTTCTGGGCAGTTGGAGTACGTACATTTAACTACGAAGGCCATGGAAAAGGAGAAGACAAAAGACGGGAAGGTACAGACTTTAACACAAACGACATGTCCATCAATCAGATGTGGCCAGGAATTGTGGCCGGCGAATGGCACAACAACCATCATTTATATCCAAAAAGCGCAAGAACAGGATTTCTGACGCATCAGGTAGACCTGGCCTGGTATTATATCTGGTCTGGAAGGAAAATGGGCATCATCACCTCCTATCATGATTCAAAACGGGACTTTAAACTTCGTTTCGCACAACCTTATCAGGAAGAGAAACTGAAAGAAAAAGCTGGAATACCCGTTCAATCGCCTTTAAGTTCGTCCAGTAACTGACGGATCTGAACGGCGTACTTACCGTATTGCTTCCGAACCCAAAACTCTGTGATCAGCATCAGAACGATCATACCTATAGCAAATGAAGCGACAAGAACAATAGTGAGGTTGTTGGAGATACCATGCTCCATAAACATCCTCACTATTTTCCCATTTTTGACGTTCAGAATAATCATCCCCCCAAATGCAAAAGCGAAAGGTAATAAGGCATAGGTGAAAGACTTATAGATCTCTATATGCAACTTTATATCATAATAAGTCTCGTACAAATTTTCCATGGTGGGTAAATCTGCAGGCAAAAGCCGCTTATAGAAAAAGTAAAACCTAGACAGATAATACACACAAATAGCCAGATAGAAGACAAAAAAGCCATAAAAAGGCAAATAAAACCCTTGGCTTAAACCGAATATCTGCGGAAAAAAGGCCGTTATCAACAGGGCTATACATTGTACCCAGAATTCGTCTTTCATTTTGGCCCGCAACTGATCCAGCGGCAACCTGGCTGTCTTAAACTTATCTAAGTCAATCGTTGTTTTTATAGGATCTTCTGCCTTGTCGTTTTCCCAGGCAGATTTAAAGTCATCAAAATTCATATCCTTGTTTTTGTATAAGTTCCTTAATTTTATTTTTTGCCCGGTTTAACTTTACCCGGACATTTCCTTCTGTAATCCCTAAATTTTCTCCGGTTTCCCGATGAGAATAATTCTCCAGGTGATAAAAGATAATGGCCCGTTCTATCTTGTCAAGTTTTTGTACCGCTGCATAGAAAAGCTTCAATTGTAATTCCTTTTCTCCGGTATCGTCATGTTCCTGGGCAATGTTTTCCGGCATATCGTCTGTAGTGCCCACCTTCCTTTTCTCTTTCTTAAGGAAAACAATAGCCGTATTCAAAGCGACCCTGTACATCCAGGTAGAGAACTTACTGTTGCCCTTAAAAGAGTCAAAAGCTTTCCACAATTGACCTACGATCTCCTGAAACAGGTCTTCCTGATCCTCCATATTATTCATATACATCTTTGTGATTTTATGAATAATGCCTTTATGGGTATCAATAAGTGTAAGAAATTCCTTTTCTCTTGTGTTCAATGTACCGGTTTTTATTAATCGTTTAATGGTGTTAGCGTATTATCACCTGTTATTTATGCTCAAATAATGTTTAAAGGTTCTTCTTATATGCTTCAATAGGTATAACAAACATGCTGATATAATTCCCGAAATTTCTAATTAAAGTCATACCAATCAAAATTGTTTAATCAATAAGTATTCGCAGGTCATCATTCGTTACAAAAAATCTTAAAATATATTTTCTCTGCTACAGAGTTGTTTGAGAATAATAGCTGTAAAAGATGAAAAACAATATAAAAAAAAGATGAAAAACAATTATTCTCCCTGATAATCAGTTCCAAACCAAGTATTAACTGATCAAAGTTTGCAG
>NZ_QAIL01000609.1 GCF_003061025.1 Pedobacter sp. HMWF019
ACGATAGACAGTCTGAAATATATAGATGATTTGAATATCAAAGCCATTCAGCTTTATCACATTAATGCAGACAGCACTTTTCGATTAGCCAACCAAGCCAGGAGAATAGCAAACAGGCTCAATTATGACAAAGGCAGAGCCGATGCGCTAAATAACATAGGCATCGTATTCGTGGTTAAAGGGAATTTGAATCTCGCACTACGCTACTATAATCAAGCTTATAAATTATATTATAAAATAAAAGATTCTTCTAACTGTGTACAGTTAGTTATGAACATGGCATTGGTTTATAAAGGCGATGGCAAAGACAACCGTGCTATAGAAAGATTTGATGCGGCAATGTCAATGTGTAAAAAATTAAAACAGGATTCCATAGTATCCCTTGTTATTTCTAATTATTTGCTATGCTATCCAAATAAATTTAAAGGTCGGCTTAAAAAACAATACATCGCTCAGGCAAAAAAAATCGCTGTTAAATATAAAGACCTGCGCACCATCTTAGTTATTGAAAGTATCGTCGCCGATGATCTTATTGCTCAGGGTAAACGGAAACAAGGGCTAGTATTGCTTCGTCAGATAATTGATACGACGATCAATAAGAAGTTCTATTATTTATCGATGGATATGTTGGTTGATATGGGTGATCAGCTTGCAAAAACGGATCCGTCATCAGCTACAGAATATTACAAGAAAGGATTAACTATTGCGAATCAAAATGGCATACTGATTTACAGTGAGATGATCGCAATGAGGTTATTTGATCTTTATACAAAGCGAAAAGATCTCACTACCGCAGCACTCTATAGCCGTCAGTTAATCTCCTTACATAAGGAGAAAGACAGTATCGATGATTCAACCAGTATAGATTACTTAGACTACGTATTTAAAGAAGATCGGGTAAATTCTTTGATGGAACGGTCAAAATATCAAATTGCCTTCTTAATTCTAACGGCCATCACTTGTTTATTGGTGATGGTCATCCTCATTATAGTTAGAAAAAATCTGAGGCGAACAAAAAAGCTGAATGAGCAGGTCATAAATCAGAACAATCAAATGAAAGATGCGCTTGGGGCACTTGAACAGAGTCAGGCAGAAAACACGAATATGTTAAGAGTGGTTGCGCATGATCTTCGCAGTCCTGCTGCAGGGATATATTCTATTGCATGTTTAATGATGGAAGAAACTGGTCGTTCTGATAGTGATCAGGAAATGCTCGGACTGATTAAAGATTCAAGTGAAAATTCACTCGAACTGGTTAATGACTTACTTAAAAAACAATTCAAAACAGACAGCCTGCTCAAAACACCAGTTGATTTGGCAGAAATGCTTCGGTATTGTGTTGCCTTATTAGAGGGCAGCGCAAAAGCAAAAGCTCAACAAATCAGCTTGCAGGTTAAACCGGTTACACTTTTGGCCAACAGAGAAAAACTTTGGAGAGTGATCAGTAATCTAATTACCAATGCAATTAAATTTAGTCCGAACCAGGCAATAATTGAAGTTAGAATGGAGGAAACTGCAGATTATGTTCGGATAAGCGTAGCTGATGAAGGTATTGGCATACCGGTTGAAATAGAAAATGAAATTTTCGGCATGTTTGCAAAAGTCGGCCGGGCAGGGACGGCAGGTGAGGAATCTTTTGGCCTTGGATTAGCGATCTCCAGGCAAATTGTACATGCACATGGCGGAAAAATCTGGTTTGAAAGGCAGGCAATAAAAGGAGTAACATTTTTTGTAGAACTGCCCTTTTCAGCAGAATAGATTTATGTCGTTTATCTTTTGACAATTTAATATCAAACGTTTGCGTGATAATTCTTCGGTTTACTGAATATAGATAACTCTATATTGGCTGTAATTACTGTTACCACAATCACGATGAAAACATTTTGGACTCCTAAACCTCAAAACAAAGCTTTACTAACCATAGCTTTTACAGTACTGACGGTCTATGCTCCGGCTATTGCTGCACAGAAACCAGGTACTTATCAACAGATTCTTCAAAAGGATCACAAAATCATTACTGCAAAAAAGATCAACCCGACTACGATTGACGTCTTGCTATCTGATCAGCAACATTTAACTTTTGATTTCTACAGCGATCAGATTTTCAGGCTTTTTCAGGACAATTCGGGTGGCCAGATGAGAGATCCGGAGGCTAAACCTGAGGCTAAAATCCTGGTTGCAAACCCAAGAAGACAAGTGGTAAAATTAAATGTAACTGATGAAAACAACCTGATTACGATCACTACCGGTAAGATATCGATCCAAATAGACAAAAACACCACTTTATTCAAAGTGATCAACCTGAGCACCCGTACACTCGTACTTGAAGAAACAGCTCCTATCCGTTTTGAAAAATCCGAAGTAGGGCTAAGCTTAAAAGAAGATCCACAGGAGTATTTCTATGGTGGGGGTGTACAGAACGGTCGTTTCTCCCATAAGGGAAAGGCGATCTCTATTGAAAACCAAAACAGCTGGACTGATGGCGGAGTAGCCTCTCCCACTCCTTACTACTGGTCGTCAAAGGGCTATGGAATCTTATGGCATACCTTCAAGAAGGGAAAATATGACTTTGGTGCCAAAGAAAAAGGCCTGGTCAAACTCGTCCATGAGACCAATTATCTGGATGTCTTTTTCATGGTTGGCAATGGAGCACCAGCGCTTTTAAACAGCTTTTACCAGTTGACTGGAAATCCTGTATTGCTCCCTAAATTTGGTTTTTATGAGGGGCATTTAAATGCTTATAACCGGGATTTCTGGAAAGCTGACGACAAAGGAAATTTGTTTGAGGACGGTAAGCGCTATAAAGAAAGTCAGAAAGATAACGGAGGAATTAAGGAATCTTTAAATGGGGAGAAGAACAA
>NZ_QAIL01000610.1 GCF_003061025.1 Pedobacter sp. HMWF019
GAGCATCAGTTCGTAAATATCGCATTGTAGGAGGCTTTAGACTGCAGATACTGCTGATAATTAAATAATTGTAAAGAAAATATATATTTTAAAATAAATAATTTATACTTTAATGAAAACGGATATCCTAGAGGAATTAAATATCAAAGGATTTGTAGATGAAGCAATTGACCCGACTCTGGATCTTTTTGAAGAAATTGAAAAACTGAAAAAAGAAAAGAACGCTATAGTACTGGCTCACTACTATCAAGAAGCTGATATACAGGATGTTGCTGATTACATTGGTGACAGCCTAGGTTTGTCACAGGAAGCTGCAAAGACTGAGGCCGACGTTATTGTGTTTGCTGGAGTTCATTTTATGGCAGAAACTGCAAAAATATTATCTCCGGAAAAAAAGGTGTTGCTGCCTGATTTAAAAGCGGGTTGTTCGCTGGCCGATAGCTGCCCGCCTCATTTATTTAAAAAATTTAAAGAAAAATATCCAGATCATTTGGTGATCACCTATGTAAATTGTACTGCAGAGTTAAAAGCATTAAGCGATATTGTGTGTACCTCAACCAATGCGGTACAAATTGTTGAGAGTTTGCCTAAAGATCAGAAAATTATTTTTGGACCGGATAAAAACCTTGGCGCATGGGTAGCAAAAAAAACTGGAAGAGATTTAGTTTTATGGAATGGTGCCTGTATGGTTCATGAAATTTTTTCCAGGGAAAAGATTACCAAACTAAAAGAAAGACATCCCAATGCAAAATTTATTGCGCATCCGGAATGTGAAGAAGCAGTTTTGCAAATGGCTGATTATATTGGCTCTACAACAGGATTGTTAAAATATTCCATCAATAGCGATGCACAAGAATTTATTGTGGCTACTGAAAGTGGGATTATTCACCAAATGGAAAAGGCAAGTCCGGGAAAAACTTTCATTCCAGCTCCTCCGACTAATAGTTGTGCTTGCAACGATTGCGCTTACATGAAGAGAAATACGCTTGAAAAATTGTATTTGTGTATGAAAAATGGTCTTCCGGAGGTTACTGTTCCTGCGAATATTATTGTGGAAGCGCGAAAACCAATCGAGAGAATGCTGGAGATATCAGCTAGTTTAGGCTTATAATTTAAAAGCAGGTGCTGTTGGTTTTTTCGGAAATTAAACGATAAAACCAATGTGGATAACCTGTTAATTGACTATATAACAATTAGATAATGTTTGAAAATAAAGAACGTACAGATCTTGCAGAATTAGGAGAATTTGGGCTGATCAAACACCTGACGGAACATTTTAAGATTCAGCATGAGAGTAGTGTAAAGGGGATTGGAGATGATGCAGCTGTATTAAGTTTTGGAGATAAACAGATCCTGATCTCTACAGATCTGCTGCTGGAAGGTGTACATTTTGATTTGGCATATGTACCTCTTATGCACCTGGGTTACAAGGCTGTACAGGTGAATTTAAGTGATATTTATGCTATGAACGGTGTCGCAACCCAAATTACCTTTTCCATTGGTCTGTCGAGTAAATTTCCACTGGAGGCTGTAGAGGAGATCTATAAAGGGGTTGAACTCGCCTGCAATAAATTCAATATTGATTTAATCGGGGGGGATACATCTTCAAGTAAACAAGGTTTGGTGATTAGTGTGACCAGTATTGGTTATGCAGACCAACAGGATATATGCTACCGTAATGGGGCAGGTGAAGGTGATCTGCTTTGTGTGAGTGGGGACCTTGGAGGTGCCTATGTTGGTCTACAGATTCTGGAAAGGGAAAAGCAAATTTTCCTGGAAAATCCTAATATTCAGCCTGATCTGGAAGGAAAGGACTATATTATTGAACGCCAGCTTAAACCTGAAGGCCGGAGAGATATCGTTGATTTGCTAGCGCAAATGAAGATAAAACCGACGGCGATGATTGATGTTTCAGATGGTCTGGCATCGGAGATTTTTCATCTGGCTACACAGTCTGGTGTGGGTTGTACTATTTATGAGGATAAGCTGCCAATTGATCCTATGACGTATGAAACGGCACGCGAACTTGGACTGGATCCCACTGTCTGTGCACTGAACGGCGGGGAAGATTATGAATTGTTATTCACAATTAAACAGGTTGATTATGAACGTTTAAAGCATGATGTTGACATTACGGTTATAGGTCATATGACAGATAAAAACTCAGGTTGCAAGATGATTTCCAAGTCTAATGTGGTTCATGAACTGAAAGCTCAGGGCTGGAACGCATTTAAATTATAATTGTTCTTCTTCGGCCAAAGCTGGGTCCAAAAATTTAGCATCAATCTGCTTATTTGTTTTTGCACCCAGCTTTTTAATTTTCTCAGAAGTGCTGGACAGATTTCCAGCCCCTGTAGAGAGTTTATTAATCGCTTTATCATAGGCATCCTGACTTTGCCTGATGTTACGTCCTATGGCCTCCATATCGCTTAAGAATCCAACAAACTTATCATACATGCTACCGCTCAACCTTGCGATCTCTAAAACATTCCTGTTCTGGCGTTCCTGCTTCCATATGCTGGCAATAGTGCGAAGAGTGGCCAGTAAGGTAGAGGGGCTTACAATAACGACTTTCCTGTCCCAGGCATAATTGAATAATTCCGCATCACTTTGTACAGCCAATCCAAAAGAGGATTCTATCGGAATGAAGAGCAGGACAAAATCGGGAGAATTAATTTGGTAGAGGTCTTGATAATTCTTTCCCGATAAGCCTTGTATATGGGCTTTAATGGATAAGATGTGAAGTTTAAGCTGATTTTCGCGTTCTTCTTCACTTTCTGCACTGACAAAGCGTTCATAAGCCACCAGGGAAACTTTTGAGTCGACTACAATATGTTTTTCATCAGGAAGATCGATCAGTACATCGGGTTGTAAGCGGGTGCCTTCTGCACCACTGAGGGAAGTTTGTATACGGTATTCCCTGTCTTTGACCAGTCCAGATCTTTCCAGTACACGTTCTAAGATCACTTCTCCCCAGTTGCCTTGTTTTTTGCTGTCACCTTTTAGCGCTTTGGTCAGATTGGTGGCATCTTCCTGTATTTGTTTGCTCTGTACCATGAGCTGTGAAATGACACCCTTAAGGGTATTCCGCTCGTCAGATTCAGTTTTATAGACCTTGTCTACCTTTTCCTCAAAGGCCTTGATATTTTCTCGCAGCGGGCTTAATATGCTGTCGAGGTTTACTTTATTCTGTTCGGTGAACTTCGAAGATTTTTCATCCAGGATCTTGTTGGCAATATTTTCAAATTCGAGTTTGAATTTATACTGGAGTTCGGCAATGTATTTTTCTTGTTCAGCTTGTTTAGCCAGCTGACTATGAAGGTTTTCTTCTGCTTTGATCAGTTTGCCCCGCTCCTGCATAAACAGATTTCTGAGGTCGTTTAATTCGTCTTCTGTTCTTGTTTTTTCTTCTTTAAGCCAGGCAATCGCTTTCTGGTGCTCCGATTCTTTGAGCTCAAGGAGATGAACGCCACTACCAGCATTTTTTTTGGTAAATAAAAAGATCAGGGCACATAAAATAAGCAGCAGCGAGGTCAGGATC
>NZ_QAIL01000074.1 GCF_003061025.1 Pedobacter sp. HMWF019
ATATTCTATATTTGAATAAAAGGTTTTAGTAAAATTTATATATGAAGTGTCGATTAATTAATCTGGCCTTGTTGTCAGTGTTAGTTTGTATTAAAATTACTGTAAATGCTCAGGTTGTTCCTGGAAAATATACAGTAATTCCCCAGCCGTCTGTATTGAGCCCACAGCCTGGTCATTTTATTTTAAATCGCAATACGGTGATTAATCCATCTTCAGGAGTGCTTTTTGGGGCTGCTGTAAGAGAGTTGAAGACGATGAAGGACAAAACGACAGCAGTGGTAAAAAATACGATTTCGTTAAAATCTGTACATGAAGATGTAATTCCAAAAGGTGGGTATAAACTTTCTGTAAAGAGTGGGGAAGTGGTGCTTACTGCATCTACTACAGAGGGGGCATTTGCTGCTGTATCAACTTTAAAACAGTTGATCGGGGCCAGCTTATACAAGCTTCCTTCTAAAACAGGGTTTGAAATTCCGGGTGTGGAAATTAGTGATGCTCCACGTTTTGAGTGGAGAGGTGTGCATCTGGATGTTTCCCGGCATTTCTTTGATCTGGAGTATCTGCGGAAAATGATTGACCGTATGGCTTTATATAAGTTCAACAAATTTCATTTGCATTTAACTGACGATCAGGGTTGGCGGATAGAGATTAAAAAATATCCGGAGTTGACAGCTAAAGGGGCTTGGCGTACTTTAAATAAGCAGGATTCCGCCTGTTTGGTACTCGCAAAGGACAACCCGGATTATGAATTACCAGAAAAGCATTTTAAGATGATCGATGGGGCTCGGAAATATGGTGGATTCTACACTCAGGAAGAAATGAAGGGTCTGATTAAATACGCTGCAGACAGATCTGTAGAAATTATCCCTGAAATTGATATGCCGGGACATATGATGGCAGCAACAGCCTTGATGCCTTGGTTGACTTCAAACGGTAAAGGTGGGCAGGCTAAAGACTTTTCCGAACCTTTATGTCCATGTAAAGAAACAACGTTTGAATTTGCGGAGAATGTATTTACAGAAATCGCGGCATTATTTCCAAGTAAATATATTCATTTAGGCGCGGATGAAGTAGAGAAGAGCAGCTGGAAAAATGTGCCTGAATGTGATGCTCTGATGAAGAAAGAGGGATTAAAAGATATCAACCAACTACAAAGTTATTTTGTACATCGCATGGAGCGATTCTTTAATAGTAAGGGGAAAAAGTTAATTGGCTGGGATGAAATTCTGGATGGGGGTATTTCTCCTACGGCTACATTGATGTATTGGAGAACCTGGGTGCCGGATGCTCCCAGACATGCAGCGGAGAAAGGTAATGAATTGATCATGACACCAGGAGAGTTTTGTTATTTCGATGCACAGCAGGATGCCAATTCTTTGCAGAAAGTATATTCTTTTGATCCTTATAATTTTAAACTGAATACGGCTGAGAGAAAATTTGTAATGGGTGTTCAGGCCAATATCTGGACGGAATATATTCCTAGTGAGCAAAGATTAGAATATATGGTCTTTCCTCGTTTACTGGCAATGGCAGAAGTGGCTTGGGGTAAACCAAGTTTAGATTGGAAAGGCTTTGAGCAAAAGGTTATTGATCAGCTACCTATGCTGGATGCGATGAAAATCAATTATCGTTTCCTGGACTTGAATGGGTTTAGTGTAAACAGTGTCTTTGTAGATAAGGCTGCTCTGGAAATTTTTAATCCGGTTAAGAATTTTGATGTACGTTATACCACAGATGGATCTGTACCAAACTTGTCCTCTAAACTGTATAAAGGGAAATTGATCATTGAAAGACCCGTTCAGTTTAAACTTGCTGCATTTAATACATCAGGAAAAAGAGGGGAGTTGTATACAGTTAATTATGAGAAGCAGGACTATGCCCCGTCAGTTCAGTTGGCTTCTCCAAAAAAGGGTCTGGATTTTTTCTACTATCCGGGGGCGTATCACCTGGTGAAGGACATTAATGAAAAAGCACTTGAAGTACAAAAGGTGACTTCTGCAATTGAAATCCCCGTTGAAAAAACGGCAGACCAGTTTGCGACACGCCATAAAGGTTATTTTTATGCGGCTGAACAAGGTATTTATACTTTTTTTCTTAGATCCGATGATGGCAGTGTATTGAAACTGGAAGGCAAAATGCTTGTAGACAACGATGGATGGCATTCTTCATTTGAAAAATCTGCCCAGATTGCTTTGGCTAAAGGATACCATCCTTTTGAATTGTTGTTTTTAGAAGGTGGTGGTGGATATACATTGAAGTTGGAGGTCCTGCTGCCTTCGGGGGAACGAAGGGCAGTTCGTGCTGAAGATTTTTATAGGTAGTGTGCTAAACCAAATATAGCTATTAAATTAAACTTTCAAAAAGTTTTGAAAGTTTAATTTAATAGCTATATTTGTT
>NZ_QAIL01000611.1:0-36519 GCF_003061025.1 Pedobacter sp. HMWF019
CAGGAAACACAGTATTCATTAGCGGTGGAAGTGCCGGAATAGGATTAGCTATCGCTAAAAAATTAAGCGCCGCTGGTAATAAAGTAATTATCAATGGACGTAATGAAGAGCGTTTGCAAAATGCATTAAAACAATTGGATAATGCAGCTGCTATACAGGGCGATTTGTCTTTGGAAACGGATAGAATCCGCATAGCGGCAGAACTGAAGGAGAAATATCCTGGGGTGAATATCATTGTTAATAATGCGGGCGCCGCCTTTAGTTATCTTCTGAATGAAACTTTAAATGCCCATGAAAAGGCTGCTGTGGAGATGAATACGAACTATATTAGCGTCATCCATTTTACAGAGCTCCTGCTGCCGCATCTGGTGCAACAAACAGAGGCAGCTGTTGTGAATATTTCCTCAATTGCAGTTTTTGGAAGCCATAAATTACTTCCAACTTATGGTGCAACCAAAGCCGCGTTGCACAGTTACACTGTTGCCTTAAGATACACCTATGAAGAACAGAAAAATATTCAGATTTATGAAGTATACCCGCCACTTGTAAATACGGAGTTTTCAGCTGAAATAGGGGGTGCAAATGGTATTCCGCCTGCAGAGGTTGCTGATGAGTTCTTTGTTGCGCTCGGAAAAGATCAGTTTGATGTTCCTGTTGGTGATACAAAGCAGTTTTTTAAACAGGCTTGATGAAGATGTTCTGGTGGAGGTATACGCATCGCCCGGAAACCTTTAGATGTAAGAAGCGGCTTCTACTCCTCTGGTGGCCCTCACAGCTTTGCAGGCCTTGGTGGAAAGGCCAAAGGTTGTAAATGGGCAAAAAGTGTTTACTCAAGCTGGTTCGGGAGGTGAGAACTATCGCTATACAGCTTGCTAAATATTAGGAGTCAGTGTTGCTACTACGGCAAGTGCTAAGAGTTTTAGTTTGCTTGAAGGATTAGGTGCTGATGTGATTGTGGATTATAAGATCGAGGATTTTGAAAAACGCTTGGGTAATTATGATGTGGTGCTGAACAGCCAGGATAAAAACACACTGGAGAAATCGTTGCACATATTAAAATCTGGGAGGAAGGTTATTTCTATTTCCGGTCCACCGACTCCCGAATTTGCCAGTGAAATAGGGGCGCCTTAGTTTGTGAAGCTCATACTGTCCTTGATAAGTACCCGTGTTCGGAGATTGGCCAGGAAAAGGAACGTTGATTATTCCTTTTTATTCATGCGGGCGCAGGGCGATCAATTAAGTAAAATTACTAAGCTTATAGAGAAAGGAACGATCAGACCTGTGGTGGACAAAGTTTTGCCTTTTGAAAAAACTAATGATGCATTATCCTATCTGGAAAGTGGGCGTGCAAAAGGAAAAGTCGTCATCAAAATTAAGTAGGAGATATATCGTCTTAAATTACCAGAATTGATTTTAGTCGTTCTGCTCATGCACTCGTCATTATCACTTCTTTGAATTTGCAATTCCAGACCCTCATCTTGAGGGTCTTTTAAATCATTTTAAATACAAAAAGCCGCTTAACGGTTTGTAAAGTCATTTTGTTCATTTACCCGTATCTGCCCGTTTTTATTCGATTTGTTAAAAATGAGCAATAATGAACGACACTTATAGCATGACTTAATTTGCCGATCTATCGGTTTTAGCTTAAATTTAAGAATAGCTTAACATAATTTGCTTTAAATATGTTGTATGGGGATTAAGAAGGAGGATGGATAGTATTTGTTTGAATTTTCTAACCTAAAACTATAAACATGAATTTAATTGAAATGATTAAGAATGAAATGAACGGTGATGTCGTTTCATCTTTAAGCCAAAAAGCTGGTGTAAGCGAGGAAGAGGTTAAAAATGGTCTCTCTGCGGGTGTTCCTGCAGTTCTAGCAGGTGTATTGAAAAATGCAACAAGCGGAGGTGATCCTAGTTTTCTGGGGAAAATGTTAGCTGGCGGTGCTGGTAGCGGTGTGGACGATTTGGCAGTTAGTGATCATGAATCTTTATTAGAGAAAGGAAGATCTTTGTTGAGTGGTTTGTTTGGTGGTGATACCGGATCAGTAACTGAAGCTGTTTCATCTTCCAGTGGTTTAAGCAATGTTAAATCTGCTGGCTTATTGGCTATGATTGTGCCCTTTATTACAGGTGCTGTTTCGAAACTAATGGTGAGTAAAGGTTGGAGTGTGTCTGATTTGATGACTAAAATCTTTGAGAGCAAGGATGCAATTGTTGCCGCTTTGCCAAAAGGATTAACAGATTCCCTGGGCCTGGCAAATCTGCATGCAACTCCTGTAGAGATACCAAAAGTGGAGGTTCGAAAAGCAGAAATACCGAAGGTGTTGCCTATACATACCCATATCCCTGATCAACCAAAGTCAGGTGGTGGTTTTTTAAAGTGGTTGATTATTTTGCTGGCACTTATTGCAATAAGCTGGTGGATCATTCATAAATATGTATGTAACGGGGCGAAAGTGAGTACAACTTTAGATTCGACGGCTAATGTCGTTAAGGAGGGAGCAGATACAGCCAAAGCAGCTATTACAGGAACATTAAATGAAGCAGGAGATTTTGTACGGAACCTTGGGGCTAAAGTCAGCAAGAAATTGCCAGATGGTACAGAGATCAGTGTTGGCGAGAATTCTGTTGAAAGCCAGTTGATTTCATTTTTGGAAGATAAGGACAGGCCTGTAGATAAAACAACCTGGTTTTCTTTTGACAGATTGTATTTTGAAACTGGAAAAAGTACCCTGAAATCAGAATCGCAGACGCAGTTGAAAAATATTGCGGCTATTTTGAAAGCCTATCCTCATGTGGATCTTAAATTGGGTGGTTATACCGATAATACGGGTGATGCGGCAGTGAATAAAAAAATATCGGACGACAGAGCAAATACAGCCATGCAGGCTTTAGTCAAATTAGGTGTGCCTGCTGAACGTTTAAGTGCAGAGGGTTATGGGACGGAGCATCCGGTAGCAAGCAATGATACGCCAGAGGGAAGGGCACAGAACAGACGGATTGATATTCGGGTAACTCAAAAATAGGGGTATAAACAAAAGCCCCGCTATAGATGATATAGCGGGGCTTTTGTTTATACCTTTTGGGAATGTTAAAATCTATAAAATATACTGGCCTGAATGCTGTTGTTTGTAAAGTCTCCTAAAATTGTGGATGGTGTTTCCTGTACTTTCTGTAAGCCATAAACATATCTGGCACCAAATCCTAAGCCCATTTTAGATTGGTAACCGATACCTCCGGCCATAGCAAAATCAATTTTTTTAGCAAACTTAGCATCGGTTACTCCTCCAATATCTTCTCTTACTTTAAAACTTGCCTGAGGGCCTGCCTCTACATAAAACCGAGAATTTGTACGGTATTTTAAAAGGATTGGCACTGAGGCGTAAGATAGTTTTATATCTTGTCCGGTAAATGGTCCTGACTTTACTTTGGCTCCTTGTAAGGAGTAAAGAAATTCTTCTGATATCAGGAAATTGTCTGTGATATTGTAGGCCACAGTTAATCCTGCATGGAAGCCTGGAAGTGGATCTGTTGCAAAGTTAGCATTGGTAAAATTGCTGTAATTCCCTCCTGCGGTAATACCGAAGTCTAATTTTTTAAAGATTTTCTGAGTGAAACTTTGATTTTCGGAATTGGTTTGACTGAAACCTTTTGTGGCTACTGTAACCAAAACAACTAACATTAATATTAACGTTTTCATAAATTCAATTTTTGTTGTCCTTTTTTTAATATTGCCTTATGGCGTGTTGATTTATTGACAACAAAGGTGAGGGTTTGATGAAGGTTCTTTTAGTTGTACCTGGCCGAAGCAGACAAAAAGGTAAAAGAACAGGATTGAGCCAGAATGAAATGAAAATCAATTGACTATAAAATATGAATGTTGATTGATTGGTTAGTGATCATAAAAACTTATGTTCTTTGGGGGTAGACCGGTGCTCAGTTTTCGACCAGAACAGCTTTTGACCAAAGTGAGCTGCAACTCAGATAGGCAGGTAGTTTTGTGCTTGATGGAGGGATTTACAGCTATATATTGAATATGGAAATTTCTTTTGTTAAACATTTTGACCACTTGTTTAAAAAGAGGGGCGGGGGAAGCTCTCGACCTGAACCTTCCCCCAAAAACCTCTCCAAAGGGGCTAACTAATATCTAGTGCTTCTCGTGTCTGTCTCTAATTTGTGAGTCTTTCAGATAGATTTTTTTTCCTTTTTTATTAATGTAATATTTTCGGTTTTTACTGTTGATGTATACATCTGTTCCGTCCGGGGCCTTTTTGCCTTTCCAAACTTTATCTGCCACTTTAGATGTGCCCTTTACGGCGACCTCGGCGGTTTTATTGCCTACTTTTTCCGCTGTATTTCCAATTTTTTGGCCTAATGATTCTTTTTTCTCCTGGGCCTGGCTGTTGAATGCGGCTCCGGTAATTAATCCAAGGGTAAGTAACCCTGCAAAAATGCTTCTTGATTTCATACTTAATTTATTAGGTGAGGGACATGTGAGTTCTATCTTTCTTTGACTCTATCGGGATGGAGTAATTGGTCTGAAGCTTGTATAAGCTTGTTTAGTTTTTCATTGTTTTTATGGATCTGATCTTCAATCTCTGCTTTTCTGATAAGTAAGTGTTGAATGGCAGGATCTTGAGCCAGTCCAATTTGCGATATGGCATTTTTAAGGGCGTTTGCATCGTGGCTTGAATTTTCCATAACATCTATTTTAATGATCAATCTGTCAGTGTCTGGTTAACTGCGACATTAAATTAATTAGAGGCGCTCATCTCAATTATTCTTTAAGTTAAGAAAACAAGTCTACAGGATGAAAATCCATTTTGTTCATTTTGAATACATTGGCTATTCATTATGACAGAATAATGAACAAAAGTCTATTTGCTGCTTAACACTTAAACTTTACAATACTTTAACATATGTAGCCAAAACCTTTTTGGTATCTTAACTGTTATAAAAATATATTAAGAAAAAACAGTATAACTTACACTCACATTGCAAATTAAACGTATTATTTAGTTACATTTGTGGAAATTTTTAGACATTAATGAAGATATTTATTACAGGCCTTCCTTTAGAAGTAGGGGAAGATGAATTAACAGCCGTTTTTGGTGATTTCGGTCAAGTAAAATCACTTAGGATTATCAAAGATCGCGAAACTGGTCAGAGTCGTGGTTTTGGCTTTGTTGAAATGCCAAACGACGAGGAAGCTAAAGAAGCCATTAAAAGAATGAATGGTGGTGATTACAACGGTAACCGTATTAAAGTTGCTGAAGCACAAGAAAAACCAAATACTGGTGGAAACGCAGGTGGTGGCTTCAAACGCAACAATAACAGAGAAAGAAGCTTCTAATTCGCTTTTTTCAGTTGCTTGAATTCTGCAATTAAGATATATCTAGCCAGCTATAATATTATTATGGCTGGCTATCTTTTTATTTGATTCCTATCTATGGGCGTGTTCAAAAAGTACCGTGTTTTCAGTATTTTATATCTTTTTATCTTTATTCTGGAACTTATTGCGGAATTTCAGCAGCTAAATACGCTGAGGCTTATCGTAAAGCCTTGTATTGTTTTGTCGCTTGCTATATTTTTTTGTCTCCAAACCAAATTAAGGGGACGCTTTCATAAAAGGTTGTTCATAGGGCTTCTTTTTGCCTTGGCTGGAGATGTCCTGTTGCTTTTCACTGATGCAAATCCAAATTACTTTATGTATGGCCTGCTCAGTTTTTTACTGGCACATCTGTTTTATACCAGAGCCTTTTATCTCGACTTCCGGTCTGCACAGGAATTGGATAAAAAGAATGCAAGGATTGCTATAGCAGCCTGCAGCATCAGCAGCATTGCTTTTTACCTTTTTTTACGCCCTCATCTGGGTGCTTTAAAGCTACCTGTGATGATCTATACTTTTGTGATCAGCATGATGCTGATGATGTCTGTTTTTAGAAACCTTCGTGTGAATAAAGAAAGCTTTATACTTGTTTTTGCCGGTGCCATTCTTTTTATATTGTCAGATGGCCTGTTGGCTTATAATAAATTTGTTTCCTCTTTTAGTTTTGCTGGTGTTTGTGTTATGGCTACCTATATGCTTGCGCAATACCTTATTGTTATTGGCGCTGCCGAGAGGACACTTCTTTCTCAAGAACCGTAAAGACCAGAGACAGTCTTTCTCCGTGCTCATCTACAAGCGTTAACGTGTGTTTCCCTGCTGCAGGGCTAACAGCCAGCTGGTGAAAGCTTTTTGTTGTGGCGATATATTCATCATCAATATGCCAATATATCTTGATATTTGGATCGCGGTGAGTGGCATTCAATACGACCTTACCTCGTGTACCATCAAATTCAATAGGGATATATACCGATGTATTGTTTCTTGGATAGATCATGTCCATCACATAATTGTTGCTCATATCTCCACAGCCGTTCTTGAAAGGGGGCAAAGGCTTATAATCACTGTTTTTGATCTTATAATAGTATTCCATGGAAGGAGGAAGTATAAACCAGGGTTTATGAACCATTTGGGCCGTAGATTCACATTGGTCTGTAACCTGCCATGTACCTGTAGGATCTAAGTGAACTAACTTATGATAAGGGCAAATGCCTGTTTTTTCTCCTGCAGCCGGAACCATTTCTTCCGCCTTATCTGTGCAGTATTCTCCCGCTTTATAACCACTTTGCTTACATACCCAGATTTTTTTCAACTTGCTTGCTGGTGTTTTAAACCATTTTTCATTCGGTAACTGTCTGAATATATCGAAAAGTATTGGTGCTGCAGCGTCAATGCCGGTTAAACCTGGACGGCCTTCTCCGTCGGCATTACCGACCCATACGCACACTACATAACCAGGCGTTAAACCAACAGCCCAGGCATCCCGGAAACCGAAACTGGTACCTGTTTTCCAGGCTACTCTTTGAGAGGAAGAAAATTGCTCCCATAAACCCTCATCACCGGGGCGCATCAGTTCTTCCATAGCATTAAATGCAGACCATATGGCACCATGGTCAAAGACAGAGTTGATTTGTGTTTCCTCTTCATCTCGCCTGGTATCTCTTTTAGAGCTTACATATACGGGTGCATCATAATCATGTGGGTTATATTTTCCACTAAATTCATTAAAGTGTTTTAAGGTTCTGGCCATGCCCATATAGGTTTTCGCCAGATCCCACATGGTCACTTCACTTCCACCCAAAATTAGTGAAAGTCCGTAATAATCTGCGGGTTTATTTAAGGTAGAGAAACCCAGTTGTTTTAGTTTATCATAAAATCGCTGATACTTGTAGGTCTGGAGCATTTTAACTGCTGGAATATTCAAAGAGCGGCTTAGGGCTCTGTCGGCCGGAATTGCGCCATCGTACCCCAAATCATAGTTTTGTGGCGAATAACCGCCAATTTGTGTTGGAATGTCTGGGATCAGGGTATGGGGCATAATAAAACCATCATTTAGCATACTGGCGTAAAGGAGTGGCTTTAGGGTACTGCCGGGGCTTCTGGGCGCCTTTATCATGTCTACATGACTCTCCAATTCAGTATTGTCTGGCTGATATATATTCCCCACATAGCTTTTTACTGATCCGGTATTCACATCCAGTACCAAAGTGGCAATATTGTTGATATCATTTGCGCGATAGCGGTTGTTGTATCTTTTTAACAGGGCATTGATCTTAAGCTGGAGGTTTTCATCTAAGGTAGACCTGATTCTCGTGCTGCTGATCCCAAGGCTAGCCCGTTCTTGTTTGAAACGATTTAGTAAATGCTGGGCGTTTTGAGGCAATTGCTGAGGTTTGCCGGGTATTGGTTCGAATTTGGAAAGATTGGCTGTTGCCTGGTCTATGTAATCGAGTGCAGCCAGTTTATCTAGCAGATCATTTCGTTTTTTGATCAGCTTAGTGGCATTTTTGCCGGGGTGAACAAGTGACGGGCTGTTGGGCAGCACGGCCAGAGTTGCCATCTCTCCCCAGGAAAGTGAGCTTGCGCTACGGCCAAAATAACGCCAGGCCGCTGCTTCAAGACCAACAATATTGCTTCCGAAAGGGGCATTTGCTGCATAAAGTCCTAGAATCTCGGATTTGGAGTAGCCTACCTCCAGCCGTAGTGCCAAAAGCATCTCTATTAATTTTTGAGTAATGGTTCGGTCTTCTTTTCTGTAAAGGCGGATTACCTGCATGGATAAAGTACTGCCACCGCTGACAACACTTTTTGCCTTAAAGTTTTGTCTCATCGCTCTGCCCAAGGCGAGGATGTCTATGCCAGCGTGTTTATAAAACCGTTTGTCCTCAAAGGCAATAATACATTTATTAAATTTATCAGGTACGCTGTCTGCTACTGGGAAACGCCATTGTCCATCCCGTGCTATTGCAGCACTGAGCAACTGGCCGTTTGAGGCCTCTATCACAAACGAAGTAGGGGTAACAAATAGCCTGGAGGGCAACATAAACCAGAAAAACAGAAAAAGAACCAGGCAAATCAGATCGGAGATCAGAAAGCCTGGTTCATACTTGAATTTTTTAAACATTTTACTTAATTACCTGTACCCATTTACCTTCCTGTGTTGCACTGATGCTGTTGTTGTACATGGCCTCTACCTGTACCGCAGACAAGTAATATCTGCCTAAATAAGATGCATTCAGCAGAACTTTGTAAGTCACGGTCTCGTTCTCTCTAAGGTTAAAATAAGTAAACACTCTGTCGTCTCTTATGTCACGGTAAGTGAATGGAGAAGAGGATAGGATACTTTCGTTGTCATTTACCCTGGTATTGATGATTTCCCATCCGGACGGGAAAATCTGTGTCAGTGCCATTTGCTCATAATAACCCATTTTGCCTGGGTTTTTAATGACAACTTCCGCATAAAAATCCAAACCTTGTTTTAAGGTAGTTGGATCTATTGGTTTGCCATTCAGTAATTTATAGGACACGCTCATCTCAAGTGCCTCCGGGTTATTAGGCAGGAAGTTGTTCTGTCCTGCTGCCGGTTGTCCTTGTAAGATTAGCCTGGCGAAGAGCACCCTATTACCGGTATTGGTGATCTGTACCTGGTCGCCTTTAAAGTTTAATGGTGTTGAGCTGATGTACTGGTCTGTGTTTACATTTCCTTTTTTGCCATCCAGAACAAAACGATAATTCAGTTTATTGGCAGATGCATTCTGGCCACAGAATTTGGCGATGGCCAATAAGCCATAGGCTGTAGTTTGTGTACTGTACCAGTCATCCCTGCCTAATTTGGATGCCAGAGGCTGGAGGAGCTGGGCAGCTTTTCCTTTCTGACCAAGAAGGGTTAGAGTTTCTAAGATCATAGCTTCATCCCTGATGTCTGAACCATAGGTTCCACCCAACTGATTGTAAGGCTTAACGGATAGGTCTAAGCCCTTAATGAGTTGTGCAGCAGCATCTGCTTGCCCGGCTAACTTGTATGCCGCCGCAAGCCTCCATTTGGCGCTTACTGATAAATACTGGAAGCCCCTTAGACGATTCATGGCTGCCATATCTGTTTTCTTAGCTAAAGCGAGCACATACAAACGATAGGCCTGTGATAGATCACCGCCATAGAAATTTGTACTATTTGGTGACCAGCTGCTTGCTTTGGTTTTCTGATAGCGAAGCAACTCGTCCAGTAAACCAACAGGAATGGAATAACCTTTATTTTGTGCTTCTACCAGGAAATGTCCGGCATAATTGCTTCCCCATTCATCTGCGGATGGTGAACCTGGCCAGTAGGCCAAACCACCCTCAGCAGTTTGGAAATCTTTCAGTTTTAAGATACCTGCTTTGATATTCTTCTCTGTAGTTGCTTTCTGTTGTGCACTAAGTTGCGTCAACTGATCTAAAAACAATTGAGGGAATACTGCCGATGTTGTTTGTTCCACACAGCCATGTGGATACTGCATCAGATAGCCCAAACGCTTTTTCAAATTGATCGGAGGGATTGAAGATAACTCCAGGGATCCTGAATTCGTACCGGCCATTCCGATTCCATTATAGATTTGTGTCCAAGTCTTACCAGGTTCGATGGTTTCAGATACTACATTGGTTACAAAGGGGTTTGGATTTCTGATATCAATTTCTACATCATATACGGCTTTCTCCGCTCCACTCTGTGCGATGAGTTTGACTTTACCAATACCTGCTATTTCAGGAGCCTTAATATCAAAGTAAGCCATTTGTTCTCCAGGTTGTTTGTAAGACAGCTGAATGGTTTTGTTTCCTTCTACACCCAGGTTTTGAGTCTGGATTTGCAAGGTTACATTTTTAAGATGATTTTCAGTTGCAAATACTGTTGCCGGCAGGGTGAAGCTTTCACCTGGCCCAATTACTCTTGGTAAAGTTGCCAGGAGCATTAAGGGCTTTTTAACCTGTACAGATTTCTCCTGGAAACCATATGCGCCATCCTGACCAGCTACTACCATAGCACGGACTGCTCCTATATATTGTGGTAGCTTGAATTTATGAGTTTTGGTTTCTCCTTTTGAAAGAGCAAAAGGTCCCATGAATTCGACTACTGGTTTGAACCTGTTGGCTTTTGCCGGGTTTAAATTTTTATTAATACTGCCGTCACCACCAATGCTCAGAATGCGTTCCAAATTACCACCCCAGGCACCGAGCACATAATCAAATAGGTCCCAGGTTTTCACACCCAGCCCTTCTCTGGCATAGAATACAGCATGTGGATCAGGTGTTTTAAAGCGGGTGAGATCAAGTAAGCCTTCATCTACGATGGCAATAGTATAAGTCATAGCCTTACCATTCTGTTCCGCTACAGAGATTGTGTTCTCGGTTTCCGGTTTGATCTTATCGGCCATTTTGATGATCGGCTTTAAAATCGTTGCTGGATCTTCAATCAGAAGTGGGATTGCTCCATACATCCTTATTGGGAGATCATTTACTGTTTGAGCATGTGGCTGCAGTAAAGTAACGTTTGCAAAAACATTTGGAGACATGTCTTTTTCTGCCTTGAATTTGAATTGCGTTTGTCCAGCCTTTGTATCTGTCCAGTAGGTTTTAAGTACCCTGCTACCATTCTCAATAGAGATCAGTGCTCTTCCGCCTTTACCAGAAGGAATAGTCAGGACAATATCTTCACCCACTTTGAATTTTGTTTTATTGGCGGTAAAAGAGAGCATTGATGCCTCAGTAGGGTTGTTGGCTTGTTCACGTTGCGCCCAGCCTGGCCAGTCGATATAAACATCTTTACCTGTTATGTGGCCACCATTTAAATCTCTCACCAAGATGAGATAACGGCCCCATTCTGGCTCATCAACTCTAAGGTTCCAGCTTCCTCTTCCGTTATTCAGGGTCACGCTCTGTTTTTTGATGAGCTTATTGTATTGATTTTGAGTAAAGTTGGCGTAAGAATTCTGATCGTCCTGTTCCCACCACCAGCGCCATTGTACTTTGTAGAGTTCGACTTCAACCGTTTTGCCACCGGCCAGTAATTTCCCATCCCGGTTTACGTTCACCAGATCTATTTTATGGTCTTTACCGGTCACTAACATGCCGCTCAGCTTTTCTCCTTCAGGGGTTTTTATACCATAATAATTGTTGTATACATGGTAGGGGATACTAAAGTTGTCAATACTAAAATTACCTCCAGCCTCAAATACTTTTGTAGTGAAATTAGCTTTTAGCATACCTGGAGCCGTTTTATTCTGATCCAGATTGGTATTTACTACGGCTGTTCCGTTTTCATTTAAAGTCCCTTCAAAAATGGTTTTTAACTGCGATTCAAACTTCACAGTAGGATTATCGAAGGTGTAGGCCTCAAAACCTGGAAAAGTGGTTTTCATGGTATTCAGGTTTACATCTACTTTGGCTTTAAGGTTTTTGCCTACTGCGCCAAAGAGCCAGTTGGCTGAAAGGGTAGCTGTAGAACCATTGTCGGCACTCAGATATTTCCTTGCACCAATATCAAAATTGATCTTGAGCCGGTTTGGCATTACGGTTTCAATTTTAATTGTTTTACTGAAAACAGAACCTCCTGCTTTAACTTTAACAAGCCAGTTTCCGGTAGGAGCGGTTGAGGCAGTTGCGGTTTTAAAAGTATAGAATCCATTTAAAGCATTACCATTTACAATCTTTTTAATAATTTGTCCCTGAGGATTATATAACTCGAAGGTAACTGGGTAAGCACCGGGTAGCTTTTTAAGTTTATCTTCCAGGATAAACGAAAGATAAAGAGAATCTCCAGGACGCCAAACACCGCGCTCTCCATAGATGAGACCTTTAATTCCATTTTGTACAACATCACCGCTTACATCGAATCGACTTAAAGGCAGGGAATTTCCATCATCTAATTTTAAGTAACCGCGTTCATCGCCATTTTTGGCAATCAGTAAAAATGGCTTTCTTTTCAGATCAAAGGAGGCTATCCCGTCACCATCTGTTTTTGCTGTATAAATAACTTGTTTGGCATAATCCATTAATTCCAATGTAACTCCACTTAATGGCTTGGCAGTGAGCAGATCTGTTGCAACAATAAACATACTGTTGTCGTTTCCCCGCTTGGCGACCAGGCCAATATTAGAGGCGATCAGGTTACGACTTGCCCATTTATCAGTAGTGTAATAAGAGGAAGTACAAGGATTGTTACGATCATCCCAGCGATAATGTTGTGGATAATAATTGTTATATCTGCTCCAAAAGGCATCGTCTTCGTCGATCTTTTCTCCATAATATTCGTTGGCATTTTCATCTTCGTCCATGCTTTCTGAATCTGTCTCTTCTTTATCTGCGCTTGCAGCGCATGAATATACATTGTAGGCCTTTCTAAATCCAATCGTTACCCTGTACATAGCACCTGGCTCCGTACGGATCATTTTATCCAGATCTAGCGTAAAACGATTCTTTTTATGCAGGTTTAAGGATTTGTCTTCATCCAGTCTGATGGTTTTCTGTACCACCGGGCGGCCTACACGTCTTAATTCCTGGCCATCTTTATAGTTGTTGGTCTGAAAGAACTGTGGTATGTTGTTCTCGTAAATTTTGATGATGGTTACATCGACCGCTTTTAGGTTAGTTGCCTCAAAAGGAAGCACCAGCTTACCTGAATTGGGAATAATTGTACCACTACCTGAAATGGTTACCGCAGGCGCCTTTTTTTCAAAAAGAACATTACCTGTTTTAGCTTCAGCAAGCTTGTTACCTTTAATATTTTCAATCCCCTGGTTTGCAGTCAATGCATAATTGCCGTCCAATGGATCTGTAGCATAGATTTTAAGCTGACTGCCATCTATAGTATATCGTAAATCTGCCAGACTACCCAAGGTAACCAGACCACTGAGATCCTGAGCTACATTGATAGGCTCCGAAAACTGGATCAGCGCATAGTCTTCCTGATCTTGAACTGCTTTTAAACTTAAGACCTTAAATACCCCTGAAGCGGGTACTAACAGTGTTTCTTCACCTTTGTTTTCCGCATCAATTGGCTTTCCTGACCATTTAAGTAGCAATTTTTGCTCTGAACCTGTTTTCTTTATACTGTCTATAGTGAAGTGAGAACTGTATTTTGCAGGATTGTGCTGCCATTTTATACGGAGCTTTTGTGCAAAATCAAGTTCAAGCGTCCGTTCAATAAGTTTTGGATCTTCCTCGTCAGAAGTATTAATATCCCCACTTAATTTCATGTAATCAAGAGATGTATTGTTCTGAGAAACCAGGCCATTCTGGACCAGGTTCATTCCAGGATTAATGATCTTAAAGTCAAAATCAAATTCTTCAAGGCCTTTCTCTGTTTCCGTTACTTTAGAAAGGTTAAATGTACCGCTATAAACCTTTCCAGATTGTAGGGGTTCATCTGGTCTGAATTCTACAGTTTGGGCGTCAATCCAATAGGATTTTCCTTTAACACCAGGAGAGAAATCGAAAAGGTCCCGGTCATCTGCCGCTCCGATGGTGCCCATCGTTTTTACCTGGCTGGCCAGGCGGATCCGGATAAAACTTTTTTTGGATACAGTTCCAGAAGTGTAAGCTTCGATGTACTTTGAGTAAGCCTGATTACTCTCGTTGTTTTTTTTCTTTTTAAAAATGAAGAAAGAGGCAATTCCAATCAGGACCAAAGCAATGGAGCCGACCAGAATTCGTTGCTTGTTTTTGCTCAGTAGGGTAGACTGGGTAAATTTCATACGCTGTTCGTTAATAGATGCGAGGAAAATTACCAAAAAAAAAGGGGGAAAGAAAATTATTTGATCATTACACCCGGTTTGTTGATCAATGGAATTTTGATTAAATTATCATCTACTATGCTTTCCGGAAGGAAAATGAATTTTTTATCATAGATAGTACCGTCAACATAATAACTCAGCCAGTATTCATTGGTCAAACCAAATACAGCAGTGTCAATGGCTTCAACACCAGCGTAAGTCATCGGTTCCAGATCACCTAAGAAATGACGAAGTGTGGAGGTTCTGACCATTACGCCGTCTTTTTCACCGTAACCTTTAGAGCTGATCAGCACGTTAGTGATCAGCTCCTTTTTCAGGTTAATGAAATATACGGTCCAGTTCTCCGTTTCTGGCGTTTCGCCCATGAGCACAACAGCCATGGCTACATCTTCTACAATATTTTCCGGAAGATCTTTTTTCATAACAGGGTAGGCGTAATATTATTTCTTTTTAGCAGGAGCTTTTTTGGCTGCAGGTTTAGCTGCTGCTTTTTTCTTTCCGGCTGTCTTTGATTTTGCTTCAAAGGCGTTCGGAACCTGCTCTACAATTAGTTTTTTAACTTCTTCCAGCGAAATATCAGCTAAATCCTCAGGTGTATATTTTTCGCCTGTTGCCGGATTCTTACTCAGCTTCAGCATTTCTTTTCCAAAACGGATAAAGGGTCCCCATCTGCCATTTTCAATAGCAATTTTTTCAGCTGTCCATTGCTGGATAAACCTATTGGCTTCTTTTTCTACTTTTTTACTGATCAGTTCGGCAATATCCGAATCGCTCAAATTATCAAAATTATAAGCCTTAGGAACATTGATGAATAGATCATTCCATTTAATAAATGGTCCAAACCGGCCAGTTCCTTTAGTTACCGGGAGATTTTGATAGTGTGCAACAGGTGCATCTGCCGTTATCTTTTCGTTGATAATTTCGATGGCGCGATCTCTGTCTACAGAGAGAGGGTCTTCGTTTTTAGGTATAGAGATGAAGGTATCCCCCCATTTCACATAAGGACCAAACCGGCCAACACCAACAGAAACTTCTTTATTCTGATAGTCTTCTAATTGGAAAGGTAATTTGAACTGCTCCAAAGCATCTTCCAGACTAATGGTGGCCACAGAAAGTGATTTAGGCAGACTCGCATAACGTGGTTTTTCCTCATCCTCATTTTGTCCGATCTGAACCAATGGGCCAAATTTACCAACTTTAGCATATACATTTTTCCCCGAAACAGGGTCTATACCCAGCAGACGCTCGCCATTAGCACGGTCAGCTGTTTCAAGGGTCGTCTCTACTTCCTGATGGAATGGTGTATAGAAAGAGTGGAGCATTTTTGTCCATTCCTGTAAACCTTGAGCGATCTCGTCAAATTCTTTCTCTACTTTGGCCGTGAAATTAAAGTTAACGATGTCTTTAAAGTGTTCCACTAAAAAGTCGTTTACCACCTCACCTATATCCGTAGGGAAAAGCTTGGACTTTTCTGCACCAGTCATTTCCGTTTTTAACTGCTTGCTTACCTGCCCACCAGCCAGCACAATGGAAGTAAAGGCACGCTGCTTTCCTTCTCTATCTTCTTTAACCACGTAACCGCGGTTCTGGATGGTTGAAATGGTTGGCGCGTAAGTAGAAGGTCTTCCAATACCCAGTTCTTCTAGTTTTTTAACTAGGCTAGCCTCTGTATATCTTGAAGGCGGACGCGAGAAACGCTCCGTCGCGTTCATTTCTTTTAATGTCAGTGACTGTCCTTTAGCTAAAGGTGGCAGCATATTGTTGTTGTCGGTATCCTCTTCATCATCGTCGTTGGATTCCAGATAAACTTTTAAGAATCCGTCAAACTTCAGTACTTCTCCTTCGGCAACCAGGTTCTCTTTACGACTGCTGATATCAATTGTTGCAGTTGTTTTCTCAAAAAGTGCTTCACTCATCTGTGAGGCAATTGCGCGCTTCCAGATCAGTTCATATAATCTTTGTTCAGAACTGTCTCCGGAAACTGTATGCTGACTAAAATAAGTAGGCCTGATGGCTTCGTGAGCCTCTTGAGCACCTGCTGATTTAGTTTTATATGTTCTGGTATGAAGATATTTATCGCCGTAAGCCGATTTGATCTCACTTGCAGCTGCTTGTATTGCTGTTTCCGAAAGATTCACTGAATCGGTACGCATATAGGTGATTTTACCACTTTCATACAACCTTTGCGCAACTTGCATGGTTCTGGAAACCGAATAGCCCAGTTTTCTGGAGGCTTCCTGTTGTAGTGTAGAAGTAGTAAACGGTGCTGCAGGGTTTCTTTTGGCAGGCTTGGTTTCTAAGCTGGAAACCCTAAATGAAGCCGCTACACAGTCTTTTAAAAACTGTTCTGCATCTGCTTCGCGTTCAAATCTCTGTGGCAATTCAGCTTTAACCAATTCTCTGGCGTTACCTGTGGTGAATTGCGCAGTGATTTTAAATGCTGCTGAAGCCTGGAATTTATTGTACTCTCTTTCTCTATCTACAATTAAACGTACGGCGACAGATTGTACTCGTCCGGCAGATAGGGAAGGTTTGATCTTTTTCCATAAAACAGGTGAAAGTTCAAAACCGACCAGCCTGTCCAAAACACGTCTGGCTTGCTGAGCAAAAACCAAATTGTAGTCAATTGTTCTTGGGGTGTCAATAGCTTTTAGGATCGCAGGCTTAGTGATCTCATGGAAAACAATTCGTTTGGTTTTGTTTTCCTTCAGGCCCAGTGTTTCGTATAAGTGCCAGGAAATGGCTTCTCCTTCGCGGTCCTCATCGGATGCGAGCCAGACCATTTCTGCATCTTTAGCTAGTTTCTTAAGTTCTGCTACGACTTGCTTCTTATCTGCAGGGACCTCGTAGGTTTGACTAAAGTTATTGGACACATCAATGCCCATATCTCCTTTAATTAAATCACGAATGTGTCCGTAACTTGATTTTACAAGGAAATCCTTACCCAAATACCCTTCGATGGTTTTAGCTTTTGCAGGTGACTCAACTATTAGTAAATTCTTCGCCATTCAGAACGTTTTTCTGCAAATAAAGCTATAAATACATCTAAAATCAAAATAGAATCTGAATTTTTATGATAATTTAATTTAGTTGGGTATCGTTTTAGGTCGTTTTACCTTCATTTTTTTTCGTTTTTATCATGCGTAATTTGGTGTGCGTCTATACTTTAAAGTACAAATTGTTATACTATATATATAGATAAGTAGTTTGTCAGACCGATTTATCGATTTCTTTACACAGGTATTATATTCGAGGCTGATTTTTTTTGGTAAATTCGTTCATCTAAACATAAAATAGAAATGAATACATTATTAATATTCCTCAGCCTGTTTTTTACACCTCCTAAGAGTGTGTATGATTTTACCATTAAAACCATCGATGGAAAAGAGGTTAAACTTTCTAAGTTTAAGGGCAAAAAAATCTTGATTGTAAATACAGCTTCTAAATGCGGGTTTACACCGCAATATGAAGCCCTTGAAAAATTACATAAAGAATATGGAGATAAGGTGGTGCTCATCGGGTTTCCAGCGGGCAATTTTGGAGGACAGGAATTGGCTACTAACGCTGCAATCCAGGATTTTTGCAAAAAGAATTTTGGGGTAACTTTTTTACTGAGTGAGAAAGTAAGTGTTAAGGGGGCTGATATTGATCCTCTATTTCAATATTTGACGACCCAAAGTAATCCGGATTTTACTGGCGACATCAATTGGAATTTCGAGAAGTTCCTGATCAATGAAAAAGGAGAGCTGGTACATCGTTTTAGATCTAAAGTTACACCATTAGATCCGCAAATCACAAAGAATTTCTAAACGAATTTCGTTTTAATTACCTAAATATGAGGAGGGTATTCATGTAAATGGATGCCCTTTTTCAACTTTAAAAAGGGATTTAAATGAAAACGGAGCCAAAGTCTTGCGACCTGGCCCCGTATCATAAATTAACGCTCTCGGTACAAATGTAGAAAAAAAACGGAATAGTTTGTCCATCCGGATTTTTTTGAAGAGAATTATGCAGAAGATAATTTATAGACATAAACGAAGTCCCGGAACTGGTTATCTGATCACCTAAAGTACACGAAAGCCCGATAAGGATATAGAAACTTGGCCTGGTTTCTGCGGAATGGAGTGCCATGATGGAATTGCAAAAAAGAAAACTCAAAAGAACTGTAACTCTGGTTAGTATACTGATGAAATATGGTTTTGAGGAAATACTTGTTAGAAGTAATATCAAAAGCCTGCTTTCCTCGGATAATGATGTTTCTGGCGTGCCTGCTACAGGAGATATACCATTGCAGCTGAGTGTTTATGAGCGAATCAGGATGGCTCTAGAAGAACTAGGTCCTACTTATGTGAAATTTGGCCAGGCTTTCAGTAGTAGAGAGGACCTGCTACCCAAAGAAATGGTTACCGAACTTCAAAAATTGCAAGATAATGTAGTGCCTGAACCTCTTGATGTAAACACTTTTATTCAGAGCGATTTAGGCATAGACATTGACCACTTTTTCGAACATATTGAATCAGTGCCATTTGCCTCAGCCTCCATCTCTCAGGTTTATAAAGCCACATTGAAGGACGGTTCTGCCGTCATTCTTAAAATCAAACGTAGCGGCATCCGCGAAGTTGTTGCTTCAGATATGCTGATCATGAAGGATGTGGCTAAATTGTTGGTCAGTTACAGTGTAGTATTCAGAAAAGTGAATTTAGTTGAAGTGCTGGAAGCTTTTGAAAAATCCATCTTTCATGAACTTTCATTTCTAAACGAGTTGTCTAATATTGAGCAGTTTTCCAGAAATTTTAAAGGCAATAAAGACATCTACTTGATCAAGACCTATCCGGAGCTTTCCAATGATAATATTCTGTGTATGGAATATGTGGATGGTATAAAAATAACGGATAAGCAAGCCTTAATAGAATCTGGATTAAAACCTGCTGAAATTGCATCCCGGGGACTGGATCTTTACCTTACGCAAGTACTGGACCATGGTTTCTTTCATGCAGACCCGCATCCTGGAAATCTATTGGTCTTGCCCACTGGTCAGATTGCCTTTATTGATTTCGGGACTATGGGGAGTATGATGCCTAAAGACAAAGAGCTGTTGGAAGATTTTATATCTTATTTTATAGCCCAGGATGCCAAAAAGCTAATTGTGGTGATTAAAAAAATGGCCATCCGTTTTAATATCCCTGATGAGATAAAACTAGAAAGAGACATTCATGATTTTTTTAATCTCCTGGAAGGCAGCTCTCTTGATCAAATGGATATAAAGGAAGTATTGAGTAAGTTTTCAAGTATTCTGAATGAAAATGAGATCTTAATGCCTGAACATTTGTACCTCCTGGTGCGTGGTATTGTTTTAATAGAAGGAATCGGACGTGCCCTGGTCCCAGATTTGAATATCATAGAAAGTCTGAAACCCTATATTCTAAAGATTGCTCTGGCCAGACTTAGTCCGGAATATTTAAAAAAGCACGGACTTAAATTTTTGAGAACAATAGCTGAGGCATTAAAAACGGTACCTGACGACCTGGTTTCCATCGTGTCAAAACTCAATAACGGGGAATTGAAAGTAGTACAGGAAATCAGAGAGCTTCCTGTCTTGAAACAGAGAATTGTACAGGGATTCAACAGAACAGTGCTCGCCATTGTTTTGTGTGGGCTGTGGATCAGTTCGGCCTTACTGGTCTTAGCGGATAAACCACCTAAATGGATAGAAATTCCCGTCCTTGCCTGGATCGGATTTACGTTGAGTATGATACTGATGCTAATATTATTGATTTCTTACATTTTTGAAAAAAAAACGGGAAAAAAATTATAAATTTCCCAGCCATGATCAAACTCTTTAAAACGTTACTCTTTAGCTTATTTCTATCTGCGGGTGCACTTTATGCGCAGGAAACTACCCAACATCCTAAAACACCGATTATGGGCTGGTCCAGCTGGAATAATTTCAGGGTGGCTATTAACGAAGATATTGTAAAAGCACAAGCAGATGCTATGGCTGCTAAAGGTCTGAAAGAAGCAGGATATCAGTATATAAACATGGATGACGGTTTCTTTGGTGGAAGGAATGCGAAAGGCGAACTGCTGGTTCATTCACAGCGGTTTCCTTCTGGAATGAAAGCACTTGCAGATTATATTCACAGCAAAGGTTTCAAAGCAGGTA
The DNA here is from genome assembly GCF_003061025.1 of Pedobacter sp. HMWF019. Lineage (GTDB taxonomy): Bacteria > Bacteroidota > Bacteroidia > Sphingobacteriales > Sphingobacteriaceae > Pedobacter. The sequence goes on from NZ_QAIL01000611.1 coordinate 20,318, forward strand.
TTTATTCAGATGCAGGGATCAACACCTGTGCTTCGATTTGGGATAAAGATACGATTGGAGCAGGAGCGGGTCTGTACGGCCATGACGTTGAAGATCTTACCCTGATGCTCAAAACCTGGGGATATGATTTCATCAAAATAGACTGGTGCGGAGGTGAAAAGCTCGGTTTAGATGAACAACTGCGTTATACACAACTGGCCAACCGGATAAAAAGTATAAAACCCGAAGCCGTGTTTAATATTTGCAGATGGCAGTTTCCAGGAAAATGGGCAATGGAAATTGCAGATTCCTGGCGGATATCGGGAGATATCAGCAACCAGTTTGAATCTATTCTTCATATTATTGATAAGAATGCAGACCTCTGGAAATACAGTTCACCAGGGCATGTAAATGATATGGACATGCTGCAGGTCGGACGTGGGATGAGTTATGAAGAAGACCGGGCGCATTTTACCATGTGGTGCATGCTGAACTCACCATTATTATTAGGTAATGATCTGAGAAGCATCTCCAAAGAAACACTAAGTCTGGTAACCAATAAAGAGATTATTGCCCTGAATCAAGATAGACTAGGCTATCAGGCGCGCAGACTGGAAAAGAATGGTGAACTCGAAATCTGGGCAAAACCTCTAATCTCCACCATGAGCGGAACCATTGCGGTAACTTTACTCAACCGGTCGACAAAGATAGCAAGTCAGGTTTTAAACCTGGATGGCCTCGGTATTGATGCTTCAAAAGGCTATATTTTACGTGATCTGTGGAAACATAAAGATTCTCCAGTATCTACGATGAAAACGATCAGTATAGAGGTTCCGGCACACGGTGTTGTTACGCTTAAAATTACCTGTTCGCCGAAACCCTTTAATGTGTTTCAGTCTGATCCTAAAATCAATTAGGATAACCAGACAACTTTCTGTTTCGCCTCATGTTGCTGACCAATGATGTCTTTATACAGATTTGGTTTTCTGGCTTGCTTATAGCGGTAGCCTCCGGCTTTGCTTAATTTATCTCCAGTAATGCTGGCTATACAGATGCTGTTTCCCAGTTCTCGACATTCCGCAACTACGTCGCCGTAAGGATCTATAATCATGGAACAGCCATTCTTTAGCTGATCATCGTCCATACCTATTGGGTTAGAAAAGATGGCGTAAATGCCATTGTCGTAAGCTCGTGCCGGCAACCATTTCATCAGCCAGCTCCGGCCCTTGAGCCCATCAAATTCTAATCTTAATGATGTGGGATCGCTTATTCTGTTTTCCCATAATGCAGGATCTACAAAACCAGCACCAGGCCTGGTGGAAGGTGTACACATCGTTACATGGGGCATAAAGATAATATCTGCACCGAGTAATGTAGTTGCCCTTACATTTTCAATGATGTTGTTGTCGTAGCAAATCAGGATCCCACATTTCCAGCCCAGGAGTTCAAAAACAACATATTGATCTCCAGGTTCCAGATAGGGATTTATGAACGGATGCAGTTTCCTGTATTTCGAAACCAGCCCGTTTTCATCAACACAAACATAGGCTTTAAACAAACGGTCATTTTCATCCTTTTCAAACAGCCCTGCCAGAATGGCTATTTTATATTCTTTTGCATACGTAGTAAGCGTTTGTACAGATGGACCATCTGGGATCGGTTCAGCTATTGCCAGCATCTCTTCGCGGGATAGATTTCTTGCAAATGTATAGGCTGTAATAGAACATTCATGAAATGCAATCACATCAGCACCCTGAGCGGCAGCTTTTGCTGCGAGGTCTTTAATTACCCTCAAATTATAGGCTTTATCTCCATTTTTATGCTCGAACTGAGCAGAAGCAATTTTTATAGTCTTCATCTTGATTAAATTATAAGACAAAGCTACGCTGGCTTAAAATGCGAGGATTGTAGATTTCCGACAAGAACTAAACTCCGGCAGGAAAGAGGTTGACAGCCAGTTTATGGCTCTGATTAAGGTATTTCAGTGGGCTAACTCCGGTTATTTTCTTGAAATCGTGAATAAAATGCGCCTGATCAAAATACCCAGCTTCACAAGCCACCTGAGCTGTACTGCTAACAGGAGTATGTTGGAATAATTTAAGTGTTTGGTGTATTTTTACTATGCCAGAGAAATATTTTGGGCTGGTGCCAATCTGAATATTAAACTTTCGTTCCAGTTGCCGCTCGGTAATCTGGAGTTTTTGGTTAATCCATGCAATGGGTAAAAGGCCCTTATGTGTACAGATTAGTTCAAGTGCATGTCGTACCTCTGGATCTACAGAGTAGAGAGAAGAATATTTTTTGATAAAGAAAGTTTCTAGAATCTGGATTCTTTCTTCAGAGGAGAAGGCATTTAAAATTCGCTCTTCCAATTCCGTTACCTGATGGCCTAAAACATCCTCTAATGCAGTGAAATGGTTTTTGAAAGTATTGGCCGGTATACCTGTCAATGCATAGATGCCATAGGGTTGAAGAACGGCAACGACCATTCCTGTTTTTCCACTGGAAATTAAATGTTTACAATCTTTAAGTTGTCCGTAAAGAAAGCTTCCTGGCATGATGTTTTGCTGCGATCCTTCTGAAATGGGCTGATCATAATGAAATACAATACCAGGATTACCATCAGCAAACATTTGATGATTCACTGGGCCATCACTTTCTAAAATCAGAAAATGTTTGATCAAGGAATTTAAAGAAATAGCAGGGCAAATTTGCATATGGTAAAGTTAACAAAAAGAAATTGGTGATAACTGGCAGAAATTTTGCTCTAAGCCTCAAAAAAATACCCAAACACACTAACGCTATATGATAGACCTCGAATATTTACACAGCCTTTACAATAATGATAATTATGAAGCCTGCCTTGAAGCAGCCAATCTGTTCCTCCTGGTCAATGAACAAAATACACAAGCTCTATTACTAAAAGCCAAAAGCGAATACCAAATGGTCTTTTTTGAAGCATGGGATGAAGATCCGGAAGAAGACAACCGGTTTGAATCGGTTTGTGATAGTTTTGAAAGGGTATTGGAACTGGATCCTTCCAATGAAGAGGCAATGCTCTATTTAGCCTATATTTATATTGCTTTACTCAAAACCAATTTACCAAAGGCTATCGCTTATTGTGATATAATGGCGAACTCTACTCATCTGGCAACTAAAATTAAAGCCATCAGTTACCGTCAGGACGCCTGTCAACAAGAAGGACACATTTCCCTTGCGCTGGAAGATGCAGATCAATTGATCAGCTTAACTAAGGCGTTTTATAAAGAGAACAGGAACGCACTTGATGTTGAACTTGGTCAGGTATATCTCAAAAAAGGCAATTTATATCTGCAGCATCAAAATGATGGAAAGAAGGCACTGGAGATCTATAAAGAAGGCTTGGACTATATGTACCCAGATCCGTTAAATTTTGCTATGATCGCTAATCTGGCCTTTGATCAGCAAGATTATGCGTTTGGAGGCCAGGTAGCTGTTATGGCATTCCTTTCGAACGTTACCGGAGCTGAAGAAGAACTGCTGGATTTATACCGAAAACTGGAAGAACTCAACAGCAAAGGGGTAGAGAACAAGTCAATGGTGGAGGCTATTTTTGTGGCATTGAGAGTATTTGCTGATGAACTGGGCTGTGATACAGTTGAAATGCTCAACTTTGCACAACATTACATTAAAATATTTGCTGATTGGTATATTCCATATCATTATGCAGGCGCTGCGTTATATGACGCTAAAAGTTATGCTGAAGCGCTTCCGTATCTGGAAAAGAGCTTAAAAATGGGTGGGCGCTCCTATGGTGTACAGCGCTTTTATGAGACAAGCTATCACGTAAATGGTGTATTTCCGGAACTGGAAAAATGGCCTGAAGATTCTTCCTCAGATTATTACAATGCCGGTGTTAATTTCTATGAGTTTGAAACACAAGCCTACAACCCATCGATTGGCAGGGAGTTGCTAAAAATCAGAACCAACTTCTATAAAATATCTTACGATGGTTTTTACGACTATTTCTGTAATCACCATCACAGGAAAGGTGCAAATGATGCCGATGTACATGTATTTGCCATGTGCTGTAATAACTATGGCATCGCATTAACTGCGCAAGGAGCTTATGAAAAGGCAGCAGAAGTACATCAGCTGGGCTATTCTTTTTCTCCTTTCTGGGAGCAGCTAAGCAGTTGGGGAACCGCCCTTAAAAGACTCGAAAAGTATGATGAGGCCTTAGAGGTATTCAACCGTGCAGTAACTTATGGTAGTAGTTATTTAGATTTCAGTGATTACATAGAACTTAGAGGAGAAATTTTGGAGATTCTCTTCAAATTGGGGCGTCTGGAAGAAACCAGAGAGTTACTCACAACAACTGATCAGGAATATAATGACTTTATCAGGAACAACCGGAAAGAACTCTCAGAAGCGTATCTCTTTACCCTGAATGAAAGGTATATTACTGTTCAGAACATCCGGCTTGACCTGCTTAAAGAAGGCAGTCTGGAAGAAGCGAATAAAGCCTGGCAGGAACAATTGGAAAAGCATCCTGATGACAATTCTTCGTGGTTTATGCTGATGCAGAATTATTATCAGATGAAAGATTACCGGCAGTGTATCGCCTGTGCAGACAATTATCAATCTGTCAAAGGGAAAGCCATTCAACTAGAATCCGTTCAGAAAGTACATTTTATGCGCGGTATGTCTTATCTCTACCTGGGAAATTATAACCAGGCTAAAGAGAACCTGAAAATATTGCTTCAGTCATGTCAATCAGGAGATCCCGCAGAAGAAAGCATCATTAGCGATGTCAACCTTCGCCTGGCAGAATGCTGTTATAATCAGGAGCAATGGAAAGAATGCATGGACTTTGCGTGGGATGGTATTGATTGTTACAACAGAAATGGCTGGAAGTGGGATGATGCACGTGTAGAAATGACACTCTATTATGCAGATGCCTGCAAAGCAACCGGAGAATTAAAAGCCGCTATAGGTTCACTGGACACCATATTAAAGATGGTTCCCGGCAATCAGGAAGCAATAAGGAGAAAAAAGGAGTGGAAACCAAACCGTGGTCTTTTCTCCTTTTTTAAATAATTTAAGACTAGTAGCTATATTGGCAATCCGTTAATGTCTGTTGTAAGCACCTCGCTCATATAGTCGAAAAATGGACGCATCCCCATGAAAGTACGGTTAACCTCTTCCAGAAAGTTTTTACTCAATACTTCTTTGTCTGAAAACTTTCTGGAAATCAGAAATTGCTTATAGCGAAGTAAATCAATAGCCTCGTTGCCGGGATCATAGCCTTTAGGTGCTGTTTTGAGCTGCTCTCCATGCAAGGTATCAAACAAGGAAATAAAAGTAGGATTAGCCAGTATTTTTCTCAAAGAGGAGGGATCAAAAGCGATATCATCTCTAATGAGTTTCAGATCTTCTGGCACAGGTCCCCAGAAACCTCCACCGATAAAACTATTTCCGGGTTCAATATGAAAATAATATCCACCCCTGCGATATTTGGTTGCCCGCTTAAAACTGCCGCTCCAATGAGTTTTATAAGGAGTTTTATCTTTCGAAAAACGTGTATCACGATAGATCCGATATAAGCTCTTTTTGCCTGATAAAGTTTCAATCACATCGTGAACTGATAATTTCTCCAGCAAAGCATCTGCAAATATCTCAATAGACTTTTGTTCTTTCTGAAATTCAGTTTTATGGTCATTGAACCATTCCCTGTTGTTGTTGTTCTTTAGCGTATTTAAGAAACCAAAAGTAGAGGGGGGTAATTCCGAAAATTGTTGCGCAGCTGTTTCTGACATATAATAAGATTCTGTATGGCATCTAATTTATACCATATTTAGGAATTTATTGTCAAATAATTATAACAATGGCCGGAAACAACAGGCTCTAAAATCTATACCGAAGGGAAATGGCTTTGCCGATTGCATTGATCAATTCCCGATCCAGGCTTTCTTCTTCCGTGTCGCTAAGGTCCCAGGTTTTATCGGAACGGATTAGTTTCAACTCTTTTCCATGGAGTAATATGTTGATTTCGTTGGTGTTAGAAGAAGGTTTTTCTCCTAAAATAGAAAAATTAATATCGGTATCTTTATACGTAATGCGAAGGGGTAAACTCATGAGGCTGCAAATATAGAAAATTCCATGCTTCTGCCTAATGAACAAATTGAATAAATTTGGAAAAGAGAATAATTTATCATCCCAGCCGGGCCAGGATGATAAAATTTAAGCCGTAATTATAATCTGAAGCCAACTTTTAAGGCTGCATAAGATGTACCGGCGTCTTCAATTCTGAAACCAAGATCAATGCGGTTATTCACTTTATAACCAATACCACCTCCAACTAAGAAGTTTGTACCATAGCCATTAAATCCAACAGCTGCACCTAAATTGAAGTTTAAAAAGAATTGCTTGTCAACATAATACTTAATTCCACCTTTTAAAGGCAAAAAGGTATAGTTCTCGTACCAGTCATGCTTTGGAAATAAGGTTTCCACACCTGTAGCTAATGTTAAACCCAATTTGCGTTCTGCTGGCCATTCTGCTTCTAAAATACCACCAATACCTACGTTGTACGCTTTACTGAACGGAACGAGTAATTCAGGAGAGAGCGTTACTTTTGCAGATTGAGCATGTAGTTTTGTTGTAAATGAGGTGAATACAATCGCAATCAGCGCAATAGTTAAGTTGGTTTTCTTTTTCATTTGTATAAATAGATTATTTTTCTGCTTTTTTTTACAAAAATCAGACCAGATAGACCACTTTAAAACAAATGATAGAGTTTTCCTTTTTTTATGACCACTAATCCTGCCGTATTCAGTTGTTTGGTTTCGGCGTTCATTGGTCCCAGTATTTTTCTTCAAATGTAAGGATCGTGGAGTTAATTTCTGCAATCATAGCCTCTACAGCATCTTTATTCCGTTCCATTACACGGAAAAGTGAAGTCAATTGACTATAAGTTTCGAATGTATTTACTGCCTGGTTAGGACGGTTTGCAATCAGCAAATGAAATGCCTCCTCTACATTCCTGTAAAAATCAAGGGGTACGCCAACTTTCAATACTTCTTCCAGAACCTCCTTCAACTGGATGCATTCGGCCACATGGTTATTTAATGTATCTATAGAGTTATTCATATTTTAAAGCCTCTGCCGGATCTGCCACGGCGCTTTTATAAGACTGGAAACTAATGGTAAGCAACGCGATACCTAGGGTTAGTGAAGAAGCTGCAACAACTACCCACCAGGAAATTGAGGTACGGAATTCAAAGTTTTGAAGCCACTTGTCCATCAGGTAATAAGACAGCGGGACTGATATAAGTATAGCAATGCAGACCATTTTCAGGAAAGACTGGGAGAGCAACTGCATTAGATGCGAAGCAGAGGCACCAAGAACCGTTCTTATGCCAAATTCTTTGGTTCGTTGTGCTGCACTGAAAGAAACCAGACCATATAAACCCATACATGAGATAAAAATTGCCAGTCCGCCAAATATATTGGATAGGACACCAAGTTTTTGCTCTTTTTGCATCATTTCTTCATACACTGTACTTGTGAAACGCAATTCAACGGGATAGGATGGATTAAGTTCCTTACTGATCTTAGTTACAGTTTCTATATTTTTCTGCAGACTGCCTGTATAGTTAAGCCGCATCGTAATGTAACCTGTATAATCTTTGTCAAATGAAATCAGCAGCGGTGTATTGGATTTGTAAGGAGAATCCCATACATAGTCTTCAAATACACCTATAACCTTTTTCTCCTGACCAGCAAGTTTAAGGATTGTGCCTATAGGCTGCTTTAAATTCATCGCTTTTACGGCAGTAGCACTGATTAATACACCAGCAGTATCTGAAGCATATTGTTTTGAAAAATCTCTTCCACTTTGCAGTTTTAATCCATTGGTTTTGATAAAATCGTAGGTTGTACCAACCCGGTTAAACAGAATGTCACTTTCGGCAGGGGTGGCTCCGGGCCACTGTACATTTTTGATAAAGGAACTATGATGCACCAAGGATACTGATGATTGGCAAACACTGGAAACTGCACCAGATTTAAGCAGTTGTTCTTTAAACAGTTCATATTTTAACTGTAAATCTCCATCCTGGGGCATTTCTATCAGGGCATTTGTATTGCTGCCAATCGGTCGGTTTTTTATATATTGTATCTGCTTGTAGATCACCATAGTAGATATGATAAGCAATACGGTAAAACAAAACTGGCCTACCATTAGTATCTGTCTCAGGTTTACAGAAAGCCAGGAACTTCCTGGAACTTTTCCTTTTAATACCTCTACGGGATTAAACGAAGACAGGTAAAATGCAGGATAGCTCCCCGCAACCAGTCCTGTAACCAAAACGATTCCGAGCAAGCTGGCCCAATTGTATAAATTGAAGTATGAAATGCCCATGTTTATGTTCAACAAATGGTTAAAGGCCGGAAGAAAAGCCTCCACCAAAGCAAGAGCGATTACGATGCTGATAACTGCCAGAACCATAGATTCAATCAGGAACTGTAGAATTAGCGAACTTCTGGTCGCACCTATTGTCTTCTTAATGCCGACTTCCTTTGCCCGTTTCTCTGATTTTGCTGTGGCCATATTCATAAAATTAACACAGGCAATCAACAAAATTCCAAAGGCCAGACCTGTAAAAAGCCAAATCTGATCGATTGCTCCACCAACACTCTTACCATTTTCAAATTTGCCATGCAAATGCATACTGGATAACGGATAAAGAAAGTGGGGTATAACACCTCCGGTGATGTGTTGATTACGCTTGATCAGATCATCCAGTTTTTTGTTAACCGACGGGATATCGGAGCCAGGGCTCAACCTCATTAATGTTGAAAAGCTATAGTTGTTCCAGTTCAACCCTCTTGCATCTGGATTTACTGTTTCATAGAATGACCAGGGCATTAAAAAATCAAATCTATTGGAACTGTTTTCCGGCAGGTCTTTAATTACCGCAGAAACAATTAGATCATTTTGTGCTTCATATTTTACAGATCTACCCAATACATCTGTAGAACCAAATAACGTCTTTGCGGTGCTTTCTGTTAAGACAACAGATTCTGGATTATTTAAAGCGGTTCTGGGATTGCCTTGAATAAAATTATAATCATATATGTTCAGCAGATCAGGCTCTGCAAACTTGGCCTGTCTCTTAAAGGTATTTTGACCGTTTGCAATCAGTTTTTTAGAGCCATAGTTCATTCGTGCAATATATTTAACTTCAGGGATCCCTTGTTTTACCAGGGGAGCAAAGGCTGTTGTTGTACCGTCAAAGGTGGCTACGATTTTTCCGCTATCGTCGCTCACATTCGTCATTGCAACATACACATCAGAGGCATTTTTTGATTGCTTGTCAAAATTCCATTCATAAGATACATACAGCAATAAGAGAAAGCAAGCGGCTAGCCCGATGGCCAGTCCAATTACATTAATGCAGGAAGAAACACCATTTTTGAATAGGTTTCGTAATGCAATTTTAAGATTTAATTTAAACATATATGTTAATTTACAAAGTACTAGCCGGTTTTTCAATGCTGTGCCAATATTACACCACAATCTATTTACCTGCTTCAGAAGCTGTATTGAGGGATTTACCCGATATATAGTGACCGAAACCGAACACTTGTTGTGCACAAATGAACAGAGGATAGCCTCAGGTTTCTAAGTCTGGTAAGTGGACACATCACCTCCGCTTTGTATTAGCCGCCGATAGGAAGTTCAATGGATCCAATTTCAAGGAATGCAGCGTTAAAAGACCGGATTTTGTCTATGGATATTAAAAAAGAACGATGAATACGAAGGAATTTTTTATCTGGTAATTTTTCTTCCAGATAGGTAATCCGCTGATGCGCAATAACTTCTTTTTCAACGGTTCTAACTCTTACATTTTGGCAATGAGAGGAGGTAAGATCGCTCTGTTAGGAAATGTTAAAAAGGAATAGAGCGGGGAAACTTGTGTATACTGAGAAAATAGTTCAGAGCAAGGAAGATGAAAGGTTAGGGGAGTTGTAGAGCCCCCATTTCATTAAACAAATTCAAAATCATCTGCTTTTGGAAATTTATCCAATCCAGAAAATATAGCATCAGGAACAGGCCTAGCTAATCTTCTTTTGATGGTATTAATCCATGCACCTTCTACCTTAATTAATGCATGCAGTGTATTGTCTTCTGCGAGAAACTCATGCTGGATGACCCAGAAAGAACCGTCATGCTTCATCTTCAGCAGTTTGGTTATGATATGTATTTTGGAATTGAGATGGATCTCCCTTTTAAATTCACATTGTTCTTTGAACAGAACCGGCCCAACGTTCTCGGTCTTCATCAGGTCTATGGTAATCCCATATTCATTTAATATTTCAATTCTTTCCTGTGCCGCCAGATCATAATAACTGCTGTGGCGCAGATGAAAATTAGGGTCCAGATCTGACCATCTTAAATTCAGGTTTTTCTTACTCATACTCGTAATCGTATTTACTGAGCTCAAATATACTCTTTGACCTCAGCATTTGGATAAATGACCTTGTCATTGTTAGGTAAAAGCCATAATAGCATTAATGGCTTGGCAGCAGAAAATTCACACCAAACTGTACCGCTGTACCCGAAAATCTATTTTTAGCTGCAAAGTTTTGTGTTGACCTGCCCATTAATCCAATTTTACCAGGAGTGATCCAGTAAGAACTGTATCCTCCTATGCCCCAGATCCTGTCAGACAACAAAGTTTCTTCGGTACCAATATCCTCACTGATCTGTCGGGTATAATGACATTGTAGTAATTCATGTCGGCGTAACCGTAATAAACCGGAATGATAAATCCTGCATGAGGGACAAAATAATCGCCAGGATTAAAAGAGGAACCATTATAGTGACCTTGAGAGAAGGTGGTCGTGCTGATGAACACAAGAACTAATAGAGTAATTAGTTTTTTCATAAGAGAGAGAGTAAGCGTGTTATTTTAAACAGGTAATTAAAAAAAATGTTTTAAATAAGTTTATCTTTATATCAATCACTCTTTGTTATGTAAATTCCCATCTAATGAGAAAAACCTTGTTGTTTTGTCTTATTCTGTTTTTGTCTGAAGGCATTTGCAATGCTCAGCCTGATGAACTGGATAATCTTAAAGCATCGTTGCCAAAAATCAAGGACAGTTTACGCTACATTGATGCAATCAACAGGATCGGTATGCTCATGTACGAGCGAAATGTAGACAGTACATTTTACTATGGTAAAAAGGCAAGGGAAATGGCCTGGCGACTTAGATATAAAAAGGGCGAGGCCGATGCACTAAACAATCTGGGTGTTTTTTTTGATTTGAAAGGCAACACCCAACTTGCACTTCGCTATTATAATGATGCTTACCAACTGTATAAAGGGCAAAAAGATTCTGTGAACAGCGTACAAACCCTGATGAATATCGGGATGGTATATAAGGAGATTGGGAAAGACGACAAGGCAAAACAATGGTTTAAGGCCAGTTTAAAACAGGGGAAGAAATTGAGTAAGGATTCCATTATGTCTCTTGTCATCTATAATTATTTATTGTTATACCCCACGGCATTTAGCCGGGATTCAATGCGGTATTATCTGAATAACGCCAGAAGTATTGCCGCAAAATATAAAGACGAAAGAACATTGGTTGCCATTGGGCAACTGACCGCCGATGACAGGATTGCCCATGGCAACAGAACGGAAGGTTTGGCGCTGCTGGATACAACAATTACAGAGGCATTGAATAAAAAGCTCTATTATGTGAGTATGGATATGCTGATTGATATGGGTGATCAATTGATTAAAACAGATCCTGTAAAAGCAGCAAAGTATTATCAGCAGGGTCTTGATATTTCTGAAAAAAACGGGTACCTTATCTATAATGAGCTATTGGCCAGAAAACTATTTGATCTTTATACATCGGCAGGCGATAATCTTAAAGCTTCAGTTTATGGTAAACAACTGATCAGGTTACATGATGAACAGGAAAAGATAAATAACGAATCTGGTGTAGATTATCTGGACTACGCACTGAAGGAAGAACAGATAAAATCTTTAAAGCAACGTTCTAAATACCAAAATGTCTTACTGATATTAGTGGTATTGGCCTGCTTTCTGACTGTTTCGGTATTACTCGTCATCAGGCATAACTTGAAACGGGTAAAACATTTAAATAAGCAGATCATTAATCAAAACTCGCAAATGAGAGAAACGCTCATTGCACTTGAGCAAAGTCAGAATGATAATACCAGAATGATGAAGATTGCGGCGCATGACCTAAGAAATCCAATTGGAGCAATTACCTCACTTGCGGGCATAATGCTGGATAGCCCCAGAGATGACGAAGAACGCACCATGCTCGAAATGATCAAAGAAGCCAGTCAAAATTCGCTTGAACTGGTGAGCGATCTGTTGCAGACACAATTTAAAACAGAAGAGCTCACAAAGGAACCCGTTGATCTAGGAGAGATGCTGCAATATTGCGTGTCTCTGCTTCAAAATAAAGCTGAAGCCAAAGGGCAGGAGATCAAGCTTCAAACACGATCACTGACTGTGCCTGCAAACAGGGAGAAGTTATGGCGGGTGATGAGTAACCTGATTGCAAATGCCATCAAATTTAGCCCTGAAGGAGGTATTATTGATATACAGATGGCACCAAAAGCAGAGAGTGTTCTGATTTCTGTAAAAGATCATGGTATTGGCATACCGCCAGAAATGAAGGACAGGATATTTGACATGTTCACCGATGCGAAAAGAACGGGTACGGCGGGAGAACAGGCTTTCGGCTTGGGGTTGGCCATCTCTAAACAGATTGTAGAGGCGCATGGCGGAGCGATTTGGTTTGAAAGTAGCCCAGGAGAACAGACTACTTTTTTTGTGGATCTTCCATTTGCAAGTTAGGCACTTCTATAACTGAATCGGAATCTCCTTGCATGATCTTCTTGTTGTTTACTTTGCAAATTTCCTGGATCCGGCAACGCAAAGAATAACGCCAAGGGTTATCGCCAACATACCAATGCTTACTTTTTCATGTAGTAGCGTAGCTGCCAGAGCTAAACCAAAAAAAGGTTGAAGGAGCTGTAACTGTCCAACAGCTGCAATACCACCCTGGGCCAGGCCACGATACCAGAATATGAAACCAATGAGCATACTGAATACAGATACATAAGCAAGCCCCATCCAGGCTGAAGTGCCAATAGCCGAAGGTGATGGCGGTAACATGAAGAGTGCCATAGGTACCATGATTGGTAACGCCAGAACCAGCGCCCATGAGATCACTTGCCAACCACCCAATGTTTTGGAAAGTTGCGCACCTTCTGCATAACCAAGCCCACATAGAATAACGGCAAGTAGCATTAAGATATCACCAGTGGGCGAGGCTGTAATCCCCTGGGCCACGGCGAAACCGACAACCAGTAAACTGCCTATGATAGAAAACACCCAAAATACTGGACGAGGACGCTCCGCCCCACGAATTACACCAAAGATTGCTGTCGTAAGCGGAAGCATGCCGAGAAACACCAGTGAATGTGCTGAAGTAACATATTGAAGAGCCAGAGCAGAGAGCAGAGGAAAACCAAAGACAACGCCCAGGGATACAATTGTTAATGAGAAAAGCTGGGCTTTTGCAGGTCTCTTTTCTTTGAAGAAGAATAAGATACAAAGTGCAAGCAGGGCAGCAATACTGGCCCGGGCAGCGGTTACAAACATTGGAGATAAGTCCAATACGGCCAGCCTTGTAGCAGGTAGAGAGCCACTAAATATCAATACACCGATAAAGCCATTGATCCAGCCCTTGTCAGTATTTCCAGTTGGTTTGCCAAGAAAAAGTTTATTATTCATGATATGGGATTATAATTTTATACGAAAGTAAAGGAGCTATACTAATGAATACAGTATCAGTTTTGTGTTTATTAATGGATACAGTTACCTTTGCTGGATGACCAGAGATTTTTTATATAATGAGATTGCAAAGGGAATAGGCAGCCAGATTACCAATGGGGTTTTAAAACCTGGAGATAAGTTGCCTTCTGTAAGAATATTATGTAAAGAACATCAGATTAGTATGAATACCGCAAAGCGGGTATTTATGGAGCTGGAAGCGCAATCATTAATTGAGTCAAAGCCTCAATCAGGTTATTTTGTAAGCCAGCGTTCCTACTTAAAGCTCCCCTTGCCGGAAGTGAGCCAGCCATCATCTGTAGCCAAGGATGTGGAACCAAATGAGTTGATTGACAAAGTATATGCCCATATGGGAAGTCGTGAGCTCACTCTTTTTTCCATTGCTGTTCCTTCAGGAGATTTATTACCGTTGGCAAAGCTGAAAAAAGAAATTATATATGCAACGCGTGCATTGAGGGAAGGTGGTGCAGAATATGAGCCTTTACAAGGCAATGTGAAATTGAGGAGGATGATTGCTGCACGGTCCTTGTCGTGGGGAGGAAGCTTGCATGAAGATGATCTGGTGACAACCAATGGCGCAATAAATGCCATTTCTTTATGTTTGATGGCATTAGGAAAGCCGGGTGATACAATTGCTATGGAAAGCCCTTGTTATTCTGGCACCTTGCAACTGGCCATAAATCTTGGATTTAAAGTGTTGGAACTGCCCACGCATCCAGTTACAGGCTTAGAGATAGAGGCGTTGAAAGCGGTTATTCATAAAATTGACATTTGCCTGCTGGTCCCTAATTTCAATACACCACTAGGAAGCTGTATGCCCGATGATCATAAAAAAGAGGTTGTAGAGCTATTGTCCAGGCATCAAATCCCACTTATTGAGGATGATATTTATGGCGATCTATACTTTGGTACTCAACGTCCAAAATGCTGTAAGTCATTTGATAAAGAAGGAAATGTTTTGTGGTGCAGTTCTGTTTCAAAAAACCTGGCACCGGGTTACAGAGTGGGGTGGGTAGCCCCGGGTAAATACAAAGAGAAACTATTAAAACTTAAATTAATTCATACCATATCTTCCCCTTCTGTGGTGCAGGAAGCGGTTGCAAATTTCCTCAAGAGGGGAAAATACGATCATCATTTGCGTCAGCTTCGCCGGACGCTGCAAGATAATTATCAAAATTATGTTGATGCTATAATTCAGTATTTTCCTGAAGGAACTAAAATCAGCAGACCTCTGGGTGGCCTTGCGCTTTGGGTAGAATTCAGTAAGGAAATTGATACGATCAGGTTATATGATCTGGCGATTAAACAAGGTATCAGTATTTCACCGGGGCGTATGTTTACGCTGCAGGATCAGTATGAAAATTGTATAAGGCTTTGTATTGGTTTAACCTGGTCTGATGAGTTGAAGTTTAAATTAAAGCAGCTAGGAAGTCTTGCTGGAATGATTGCGTAATTTATTTAAAAATATGTTTTATGATCGCGCTGAATCTTACAGATTCTGAGGCTTGATCATGAAAACATATTTTTCTGGGTGCGCATCTGGGTGCAGATATAGGTGCAGATATGGGTTAATGGGGGTTGGTCGTATCTTTTTGCATTGGCAAATACGGTGTTGTCAATATACAGATAGCAACGCCTATTGTGTAAGCAATCATATCACTCCATAAAAATCCACGCCCTAACACTAGAGCACCTAAGGTTGTATTTCTGATCTGGTCTATCCAGGGGGCACTATAAAGTTGGCTGATTTCGATCAGGTAACAGATGGATAAACTAATTAGTGCAATCTTTCTATAGCTTGATCTAAGGAGAAAAAATCTTATAATGAGGAACATCATGACTGCATAGAGTACATCGCCAACGATGAGTGGAATCATTACCGTTTTTCTGGATAGAAGACCCAAAATTATAACGATAAGGATTAATAATGCATAGATTAATCTTATTTTGAGAGGTGCGTGTAGGGATTTCATGTTGTAAGTGTCAATGGGTTTTTAAATATATTAAAAATATGTTTTGCGAGGCTGGTATGGGGTTTCTGCAATGGAGGGGTGAAGATGGTATTTTGAAAACGGGTATTTGTAGGGTATGCATACTGATTCCACTTATAAAGCCTAATTATCTTTATTTTTTTTACGTCCTGGGTAGTCTTTGTCCGTCTTTATTTCAAGATCAGCAAAACCAGCGTATGAAACCAGATTACAGTTCTACCAGTACACATTTAGAAGAGGTATGATTTCCCAAGTGGGGTTGTTTATTCTTTGGGTATTTTGTATATCTGTCGTTTTTTATTGTTACCTAATTTGATATTATGCAGAGACTCGTCCTT
>NZ_QAIL01000611.1:36529-37192 GCF_003061025.1 Pedobacter sp. HMWF019
TTTAAGTTATCCCTTCTTGTGTGGTTATTAATGACGGTTATTATTTTTTAACCTATGCATTTGCTGTACTTAAAGTGTTTAGCTTTTGCTGTTGGCACTTGTTGATTATGTTTACATTTTTAAAGTCTATCCTGCTTTTGTTATACAAATTCTACAGGATATTAAGGTTTTGTTGGAACGGAGGGAGGCGTCGAGGAAATTTGTTGTGGTGCCGGAATCTGGGGTTTGGATTGATGCGTGTGATGTGAAGTTGTCTGGATTTTCCTTATATTGTTATTTGTGCCCTGTATCAAATTCTGAAATGCTGGCATCTTGATGCAGACGAAAACAATATTGGGCTATCTGGACAGTTTTTAAAGTAACTGAGCAGGGGTCACTGTGTCAGATGGTTAATCCTTCAAATAGATCCTGTAGGCCGCAGGATAAAAATGAAATTAGCAAGACTGCTTTGGCTTTGGCCTCTTCTTTCAATTCTTTGTAAAGAGCCATAAGTTTGACCTGGAGTTGAAACAATTCCCGTTCCCTATGTTCGAGTTTTGCCTGGAGATCGTTCATGATTTTTTGTTCTGAAAATTTTGAATCTATTTCTAATCCGGAGAGGATTTCAGCAGGTGAGACCTTGAAGTAGCCAGCAATCTGACGCAGGCGGTTAATACTAATATC
>NZ_QAIL01000611.1:37202-37521 GCF_003061025.1 Pedobacter sp. HMWF019
ATATCCTGGAACGGATATGTTTAGTTTCTGGGCTACTTCTTTTTGATTTTTCCCCGCCTTATGACGTAAGTGGCGAATGTTTTTTCCTGTTGCGTTTGCCATAATATCGAATATCAGAAATTTTTACGATTTGTGGAAATATAAATGTTGCACTTCTTTCTGACCTCAAAACCCTGCTGTAGCCTTTAACAAGTTTTCCATGGCAAGCTAGTAGAGCGGAAAGTGGTGAATTTATAGGGCCGGGAAAGGGGATTTTAAAAATATTATTATATTTTATCTACTAATTTGGTAGATTATTATATATCCTATATATTTACGC
>NZ_QAIL01000612.1 GCF_003061025.1 Pedobacter sp. HMWF019
GCTCAATTGCATAACCGAATCTATACATGGAAAAAATAAAAAACCTTGAATATGTCTTTTCTGGCGCATTAGTACACAATTGGCGCTTTCCGACGTTTTTGTCGTTTTTGGCGCTTTTGTCTTTTTATCAATACAATCAATTGATTTTCTGTAAATTAAAGGTTAATTATTTATTTTTTAACCAACTGCAAGGTAGGTTCCATAAAGGTACTCACCATTTATGCTAGCGTCACTCATCGGTTGCGGTTTAACAAACCAAGACATGAAAAAGATATGTATTTTTCCAAAAGATGCAGCTCAGCTCATTGGGATCAGTGAAAGAGAGGCACAACGATTGTTTCAGGAGATGCGATTGGCCTACAACAAAAAGAAACACCAATATATTACAGTAAAAGAGTTTTGCAGATACACGGGCATTAGTGAAGACCTGATCAACCTGAGCTAAGCTCCCGAACTTCCGGTAGTTCATTGCCGGAAGTTTTTACGCTCCTTATCCCACCAATCCATATTGTTTTTATCGCCAAATGCCTTCAGATAACGGTTTCTATGCCTGGACACTTCATATTCCTTACTAAAAGGTGGCTTAAGCATAACCAGAAGGTTACGCTTTTTATCCTGTTTAACCGATTCAATTAAATCTCCCCTTATGATTAAGTCCCTTGCAGCAAGGAAATACTCATCATTAGGCAAAGCACGCAAAGAAGCAGTAATTGTATTACATGGCCATTGCATATCCCGATTGAATACATCCTTAGCCAGACAAGCTCTAGATTCTAGGTATACCAACCCAATTTCTGTTTTTGATTCCTTGGTAGAAACAGGATTTTCAGCATCTGCTGTAAGTGGTTTATCCAGAGCCAATGATTCTGGAATCGATTCCCAAGGCAATTTTATATAATCTTTATTACAATACAAATTAACAACTAGCACGTAAGGAACAATCAATTTGAATACGAAAGGAAAATAACCTGTTTGAAGGATATCATAGCCATGCAAATGGTAATAATAACCTGCAAAAGAAAATGCCACGATTAAGGGAACGCATATGCCCATTCCTACCTGCATCACTAATCTCAGACCCCACAAATACCGCCAAGGGTACCAGCCATCCAACAGATCATTAACTAGCGCAACCATTTCCAAAAGCAAAAAGGCAATAAACGCGCTAAAAAACAGGGCAATGTAATATGCCCTTAAAGTGAGTAGTTCGAAAATACTTCTATGCTGGCCAAGAGATGAAACAATATGTGCAGCTGCAAATGATATGCAAAGCTTAACTATAATTTTGTAGTGGCTGGGTTTAAGTTTCATAGTGAGAGGCTAAATTCAAATATAATATTTATTTAAAATAAATATTATAACGTATGATAACATTTTAGTTTAACAGTATTAAAAATTTCTAATTTATTATCCATTCGGCTCCACTGCTGTACCATTCGTGAATGCGATGTACCATTCAGACAAAAAACACGTACCATTCAGACAAAACGCTGTAAAAACCTTCTTTAAGCCATTTTAAAGCTCTATAAATTAGCTTTCAATTCACGCACCCCTATGGTGCAAAAAAAGCTGAAACTAATTATAGAATTATGGAAAACAAAAAGTACCCTTTTACAGAAACAGGTTTACAAGACCTTATGCTACACCTTTACTCGCTTCCTGAAACAGAACTCGAAACCGAAGCAGACAACTTACTTAAAGACATTAAAAGCTGGGCCATTGCACACTTTGATTTCGAAGCTGATCAGATAGATTATCTGAACAATCTGGATGAGCAGACTTTAACTTTTATGGCTTACACCACCTATTTCGCTTTGATCAATCAATTACCTGTTACCCTGCAAAAACAGGATAAGAAAGATGAACCTGTTATAAAGATCATCGAAACCAAAAACAAGATCGCTGTGATGTCAGCGAATGACGAAACATCAGAAGCCAGTGGCGAGGTGATCATTAAAGTTTACTATGCATGATAACAAAAGAACAACAACATATGGCTGTTCCCTGAGGACGCTAGCAGGGAGGAGCCTTTATCAACTCCATCCATAAACCCTAAAACAAAATGTTATGAACACAAAAATCAAATCGGGCTTAATAGCCCTGGCAGTTGCGGCGGCAGCCGTAACGACCTTAAACTTTGACGCCAAAAGCGTTAACAAAAACAAAGTAACAGGGCTAACTTACCGGTATCAATTGAATACAGTAAGCGGTGCAAAAGATCCAGCCAACTGGATATTGGTCAGCAATTCCAGCCCTAGCTGTGGAACATCGGGCGAAGTGCCTTGTAAAGTTCATTTTGATACAAGCAGCTACTCGGATATCACCAATTATCTGAGTCAATTCTCTACTGATGAGCAAGTGTCTTCCGGGCCGGGAGTAATTACCAAAGAATAATTTATCCTGAATGATATGAAAGCCTTGAAATTGCATCCACTGATTGTAGATATAGCCTTGGGATTGCTCATGCTATTATTCTCTTACACCGCTATGAGCAAGCTATTGGAACAGGAAATGTTCGTTTTCCAAATGAAACTCTCCCCCTTTCCAATGATGGATAAACTAGCTCCCCTACTCGCCTGGTTTTTACCCACCACTGAATTGCTGATCGTTTGTTTTCTCATTTTTAGAAAGTCTAGAAAACTGGGATTGATTTTATCGATAGCCTTATTAAGTGTGTTTGAGCTTTACATTCTTTGGATGCTTTTTTCAGGGCTTCATTTGCCATGTACCTGCGGTGGATTAATGGCAAAGCTGAGCTGGAAAGGACATTTAGCATTTAACGCCATGTTCATTCTGCTCAGCTTTATAGCCCTAAGGCCAGACAGGCCCAGCCCCAATCCTCTGCACCCCTTCCAAAGAATATTCAACGCGTCGCGAAGCGAGAATAGATTATAGTTAACAGAGTAATTAATTTTAAATCTAAAACGAGATGAAAAGTCTTAAAACCACCTTTCTGGCACTGGCATTAATTGCTGGTGTTTCAGGCGCATTTGTAACCAAAACAGCAAATGCTGCATCAAATGCAAAACAAACCACCTATGATTGGATCCAGTTTGATAGAGCCGGTCACATTATAGGAACATTCACTAACAAAACGGTTGCGCAGGTGATCGCACTTACAGGATGTAATAGTTCAAACCAACTTTGCGCCTCTGCAATTTCAGGGCCTACATTGAGGTACAATTAATTCTGAGATCTTCCCGGCTGGAACCGGGAAGATCTCTTCTGTTTTCTTAAGGATTCAGGTCATCAATAAATAGATGGGGATAAGCATGTTTTTTCTTCTTCAAATCTAAGCCCATGGCATTTAAATAACCCCGCAATACGTCTATGGTTAGTGCCTGACCAGATTCAAACCTCGCCTTTAAATCCATTTCCATATCGATATTAAAACCTATTCCAGTGTCATTTACAAAAGGAAGCTCTTTTGAAAAGAAGGTTGAAAAAATCCTGATTAATTCATCCAGCGATTGGTTCTTAGCTATAAACTTAGCGTCCTGAAAACCATACCCCTTTGCCTGGGTATCTTTAACTCTAAACTGGTTGATCTTATTACTCATTTTTGTTAATACCCAGCAAAGGGTTTCTTTTTTTTCCACTTTAGCGTTCACATTGAAAAACAGACTGAGTTCTTTAACCATAAGACCATAAAATAGATCAGGATTGACCTTTCTGTTAAAAGACAATTCATAGCAAAAGTTGTTCTCTAACTCCCATTTATGAAAATTCTCAATTCCCATAACACTAGCCGAGTTTTCACCACCATAAGGAAAAAAGAATGATGTAGTATCCTTCGTGTTCACATGAATTAAATTACGGTCACTGGGTTTGATCGTCCTTTTCATATAGGCATACCAAATCAAATTTGTCTTTGTTGCATTCCAGGCAAAAAAGCGGGAGGTTTTGCTATTTGTATCCAACGGCACTTCCCCACCGTCTCCAACATTTCTATATGCTGTAATCACAGAGCGGTAAAGAAACGCCGAATCGCGTGTTTTAAGAGGCTTTTCCATATCAAAATCCAATTCTTCGTTCTTTGCTCTCAGTGCCACTTTTTCTTCAAAAGCCTTTTCTATGTTTTTTTCATTGACCTCATAATCATCTGTAATAGCGATAACAACACCATTTTTATCTATCCAGACATTATGAGGAACTACCTTATGCGGAAAATATCTGGTCAATATACTGTCTTGAGAAAGAAACATTAAGTGGTGCCAATCCGGATTTCTCTTCATCACAAGATTAACTTCCTTATCTGTATTGGGTGATACACAGAGCATATGGTATCTGGTTTTATATTTCTCCGCCAGCTGATCTAAATCTGGCATAGCGCGAAGGCAAGGCACACAACTTGTTGTCCAGAAATTAATGATCAGCAAGCCACTACCATACAGTTCAGAAGCTCTTCTTGTTTTAAACTCGCTATTTTTAATATTTTCGATTAGAAAATCCGGAACCTTATCGCCAATTTTCAAAGCCTTAATCTTTTGATCCTGACCATAAGTGCCTATAGAAAAAAGGGTAATCAGTAGTAAAATGATGTTGGTTGTTTTCTTTAAATTCATGATGTTTTTGTTTAATTGTATCCTAAGTTTTGAATAAGCTTGTTGTTGTAATTGATTTCACTTTGGGGGATTGGAAACCATGCCGCTGTTGGCTTCCAGGTATTTTTGTAGCTCCCTAATACCACATTGATGGTTCCGGTTCTTTTAAGATCGATGAAGCGTGCGCCCCATTCGTTAAATAACTCCACCCTTCTTTCCTGAGCTATGGCCTCTAATAGTTCCTGCTGATTCCCAGCAGTAGTATTCAGAAGTCCGGCCCGGTGTCTAATGACATTGAGATCTTCCTTTGCCTCCGGCAATCGCCCAAGCCATGCACGGGCTTCTGCCCGGATCAGATACTGCTCTGATAACCTGAGTGCCATGAGATATTCCGGACTGCCGGAGCCAGCTTCCCTGTTTTTGTACTTGGCAGAATAATGATAGGTTTCTGAAACACCTGCGGTGGTAACTATACTGGCTCCAATCCAGTTTGATTTACGTACATCAGCAGCTTCAAAAGATGCGTAAAGCATATCTGTAATGGGATAAGCTGGCAAAGAAGTATCTGAAGCGGGAAGTAGGATCTCCCCTGAGGCTGCAAATCCCTGTCTTGTCCAAAACTGAAGGATACCCTCTTTGTTACCTGATTTAAATACATCCGCTACTGGATCAAGAGGGAGATATAATCCAGAGCCAATAACCTGACTGGCTTCATTCTCTGCAGCTGTCCAGTTTTTCTGGTTCAGATAGACCCGGGCAAGCATAGCTCCCGCAGCCCATTTATTTGCCCGGGTTTTACCTGGCCCCAGATATACCTCTGTTAGACCTTGCTTTGCGGCCTGCAAGTCAGTGATGATCTGCTGGTACACCTCTGCCTGATCATTTTGCACAGCCTGCCGGTTGCTTTTTGCATTGGTACTGAGCAATAATGGAACACGCCCATACAAGTTAACCAGGTAGAAATATGCATAGGCTCTTAGAAATCTGGCCTCAGAGATTAACTGTGTATTTTTTGATTCCGGCAGGTCCACAGACACTTTCACATTTTCCAGCAAGTCATTGCAGCCATAAATTATGGTATACAGATTTTGCCAAAGCGTAAGGTTTGTGGAATTGGTTACAGATAACCTGCTTTGTAAAAATTCTTTATCGTTTGCCGCTGTAGAGGTTACATTGAGTTCATCTGTATATACACCAATGCTTGTTGTGAAATTGGGCTCAAAGAACTGTTCAAACTGCGCATAGAGATTGCCCAGGGCGGCGGTAGCAGATGTGCTATCTGCAAAGACCTTATCTGTAGTGAGCTGGTTCTTTGGATCCCCAGTTTCGATCAGTTTTTTACAACCCAGGGCCAAAAGGCCGATGAATAAAAGAAAAATATATCGTTTCATATGCATATAGTTTAAAGACCAAGCTGAATGCCCAGCACAAAGGATTTTAAAGGCGGAATATTGGCATCTGCACCACTTTCAGGATCGTACAAGGCAGCATTTCTATTCCAGAAAGTCAATAGGTTCTGTACCTGCAGATTGATCCTGAGCCGGTTCAGTTTATTCCTTTTTAACCAGCTTTCCGGCAGCCGGTAACTCAACTGAATATTTTTAAGCCTGAGATAGCTTGCTTTAAAAAAGTTGGCCGAGGAAAGGCCATAATAGAAATCACGGAATGTAGAGGCTTTAGGAATATCGGTTACCTCTCCCTCCTTTTGCCAGCGCCCGGTTGCCAGGGCGAAATTATTCGTTAGGGTTCCCGGTGAGGTTAAGCTTCCAAACAGGAACTGTTTGGCAAATTGGGCAAACACATCCAGCCCAAAGCCCTTATAGCTAAAACTATTGCCCAGCCCGCCATAATAAGCAGGGTTTTTATCTCCTATGGTGGTATAATAATTCTCAAAATCAGGATTAGAACTACTTCCTCCTGTTTTTAAAGCATACAAAGGAGCTCCTGAAAGTGGATCGGCTCCCAGGTATTTAAAGCCTGTCGCCCTAAGGGTACTCTCGCCAACAGTTAGAAAATTGGAATAACTGGAAGTAGCCAGGTCCGGAAAGCTGAGGAGCCTGTTTTTCAGCAAGGTGATGTTGAAATTTGTAGTCCAAACAAAACGCTCCTTTCTGATATTGTTCGTGTTCAGTTCAACCTCCCAACCAGAGTTTTTAACCTTTGCCGGAAGGTTGGCCTGGTAGCTGTCAAAACCAGTCATCAGCGGCAATGTGTAATTGACCAGCTGGTTGCCGCTGATGTTTTCAAAATGATTGATGGTAAACCGAAGCCGCTCTTTGAACAGGCTGGCTTCTAATCCCACCTCCAGTTTTTTACTGCTTTCCCATTTAAAATCTTCATTGGCAATACGTGCGGGCATTAAGCCCGCGTTTCCCTGATAGATTAAACCCGAAGAGCGATAAGTAGAGAGGAACTGGTCGTCTGTAATCTGGTCGTTACCCGTAATTCCATAACTTGCCCGCAGCTTTGCATAGTTTATAAACGAGAGGTGTTCCGCTGCCCATTTTTCATTGCTAAATACCCAGGCAGCGCCTATGGCGCCAAAGTTCCCGAATTGGTTGTTTGCTCCGAAACGAGAGGAACCATCTCTTCTGGCACTGAGGTTAAGGAGATACTTATCATCGGCATTATAGGTGATCCGGCTAAATACAGAAACGTATTTATACACCAGATCAGTGTAGTTGGCATTTAACTGCCCGGCAGAACTCATATCTTCCAGCATGCTTTCGCTATTAAAGTTTGTGGCGGTAATCAAATGGTTCTCTTTTGTTGAATTCTGCCAGGTGCCACCTACCAGAATGCCGATGGCAGATTTTTTGATTTTGAACGTATAGTCCAGCTGAGGCTCCACAATGATGCTCCGGTTGGCGGTATTGCCAAAATAAGTATAGCTTACCGGCGAGGCATTTGGGTTTCTTGCTGATTTGGGGTTAACCATCACCTGGGTCATTCCAAGTGTATTCAAACCAATATTTGCCTTTATATTCAGCCCCTGAAGGATTTCATAGCCTATCGTGGTATTAGATAGGATGTTGTCTATTTTAGTTTGGCTGGTATTCTGAGTAGCCGCCAGCGGATTATAACCCAATGCCCAGTTTAGATTGCCATTTAAGTCGCGCAGTGGAAAATTTGGAGGCAACAATACAAAACTGGAAAAAGCTTCCCGGGGGTTTACCCCCTTGTTTTCTTCTTT
This sequence comes from Pedobacter sp. HMWF019, assembly GCF_003061025.1. Taxonomy (GTDB): domain Bacteria; phylum Bacteroidota; class Bacteroidia; order Sphingobacteriales; family Sphingobacteriaceae; genus Pedobacter. The sequence continues at coordinate 7,738 of NZ_QAIL01000612.1, forward strand.
GGTATAGGATAATGAAGATTGTATACTGAACCGCTCATCTGCAGAATGGTGATCCAGGCTTAAGCGCGTACCGCCCCTCTTGTAATCGTTGTCTCCCATCAGTACAGAAGTTTCGTTCCTGTAATTTGCCCCTATAGAAAAGCGGTTTTCCATCGTTCCTCCAGATACCGTAGCGTTGATCGCAGTTGTTCTGGCGGTATGCCCCATCACATATTTTGCCCAATTGGTAGAAGTTTTGTTATCCCAAAGGGTTAAATCAGGTGCATAGCTGTAAGATGTAGGATCAGAAGAGGGTATCAAGCCATCATTTTTAAAGGCCTCACGCCGGATATTCAAATAATCATCCAATCCCAGCAGTTTCGGCATACTGGCCACCTGTGAAAAGCCCTGAGCAATATTCACATCGGTTTGAACACTGCCCACCTTAGCTTTTTTAGTGGTGATCAATACGACCCCATTGGCGCCTCTGCTGCCATAAATGGCCGTAGCATCCGCATCTTTAAGCACGTTGATGCTTTCAATATCACTGGGATTGATGGAATTTAATGGACTGATTTCCCCAACAATACCTTCTCCCCCTAAAGGCGAATTGCTCACTAAAGAAGATCCGGGAAAAGGCACCCCATCTATAATGTATAAAGGATTGGTTCCGGCGGCAATGGAGCCTTTGCCCCTGATCTGGATATTGATGTTGCCACCAGGCAAACCGTTGGTGGTTTGTACATAAACCCCGGGCATTTGACCGGATAGCGCGGAGAGTACATTGGTGACGGGCTGGTTTTCGATTTGTTTAGCGGTAATGGTAGAGATGCTTCCGGTGTTGAGCCTTTTAGTGGTTTCTCCGTAGCCAATGATTTGGACCTCGTTTAAATTGTTGTCTTTAGGCTCGAGTTCAATGACGAGCGGTTCTTTTAAGGGCATCCTGATTTCCAGGTATTCTGTCTGGTAGTTTTCCAGGAATACGGCGAGCCTGTAGCGGCCGGCTGGGAGGTCTAAGGGGAATTCGCCTTGCTTGTCCGTGAAGAGCGTGAGCGCGGTATTGATGTTTTGGATGGCGGCGCCTTCCAACGGCTCACGCGTTTTTAAGGAGATGACCTTCCCCTTTACCTGAGCCTGTTTAGAGGACGGTGGAGGATTTTTCTGCTGGGCGCTGGTCGGAAAATTTAGGCATAGCGTGGCCAGTACGATGGTTTGAATCGTTTTTTTCATGTGATATGTTGGTTAGTTTGTTTTTTTCTCTTTTTCTAGGATTGCTGCTTGGTGTAGTTCATGTACATGGTCTTTAACAGTTCATCCAGGCTTTCGTAGAAAGAAAGCAGGTTAAACCATTCTTCTACGCTTAGTATTTCCGTACGATTGGCTACGGTACTGAGTTTAAAGAGCTGCCATAGTAAGGCGCCGCAGTCATTCTGGTCGTAATCTGTAAAGAAACCAGTGATTTGTGGGTTGTTAAAGCATGTAGCTTTGTTCGTTTTCTCCATAAAAGAGGGTAAGCATTTGGATTTTTTGTTGATTAATCAATTGAATTCCGAGGCTAGATTCCTGCCTACGCAGGAATGACGGGCTCATGATGGAGCTAATCTGGGGGACAGATGATGAGGATGTAACTGGTCATATGGATTTGGTTAGTTAATTGAATTGCAAATGGTAGGACAATTCTGGAGAGGTCTCCAAAATTTTGGAGGAGAGCAGTTTGGTTGGAGTGGAGTGGCTTTGAGGCGGTGATAGAGGCCTTGCGGATAGCACCGCGGGTAAGGCAAGAAGAGTGAAAAATTTGGTTATTCATTGCTCCTTCTATATGGAATATCTGAACAATGAACCTAGGGGAAAATCAATGAGCCACCCTCCGTACGCTTATACACCCCCTAGGAGAGGTAGAAATATTTCTATTTCTTTAGCACGCAATACGGAGAGTGGCCCATTTCTACAAATATATAGAAAACGGGCATTCACTCAACCATACCTTGCGTGCTTGTAGATTTCCTAGGTCTGTATAAGCAAGGTTCTTTGTTCGAATACCTAACATATCCAATGTGTTATATCACACATTGAATCCTATGTAAATGTAGATAAAGGATTTGTAATTGTGGCAATATTGCCACGAATAATTTATCTCATTTGTTGCAATTTCCCTCAACAACACAATGAAGGCAGATTATCAAAAGCATTTTTCTAATATTGGTCAAAATCTACTTAGATTAAGAACAGAACAAGGATTAAGTCAACAAGAATTGGCTAACAAGTGTAATGTAGATCGAGCAAAAATTAGCAAGTTGGAAAATGGAAGAGTTGATTTTATGTATTCAACACTTTTAGATATTGCAGACGCTTTAGGTGTCGATGTAAGTAAACTTCAATCCTAACTCATTTCCTTTATTAACTTATCTAAGTTTTTTTTAGATCCCAGTGAATTTCAAGATATTTATGCAATCTGTTATCGATTTCGCATTCAATAAAATAGGTCGTGAGTAGAATTTTAGATAATTTAATTTTGTATTTCTAGTTCTTATCTATGAACAAAGAAATTTGTTATTCTTGTATAATATTAAACCAACTAAATTAATG
>NZ_QAIL01000613.1:0-555 GCF_003061025.1 Pedobacter sp. HMWF019
TAACTGCATTATTACATTACAAAATGGCTTTTGACTGAAATTTCTAACAGGCAGGGATTTTAAATTAATGGTTTCGAAGTGATTAAAAGCCGTGAAATCAATAATTAACTGCTCTTTTCCTTTTGTTGAAGGCCCCATTCGAAGATTTTTTTTAAAGCAGGAATTAAAGATTCTGCATTTTCCGTTAAACTATATTCAACTTTTGGAGGTATTTCGGGATAAATTTCCCGCGAAATAAGTCCGTCATTTTCTAATTCCCGTAGCTGCTGAGACAACATTTTATCAGTTATGGACGGTATCCGTTTTTTGAGAAGACTGAATCTGTTTTCATTCTCGCTGATATAAGCAAGAATTATAATTTTCCATTTGCCGTTAATTTTACTCATTGCAATCTGCATCGGGCATTCGCTCTGCAAAATCCTGTCATTTATGGAAGCGCTTGAATTTTCTTTTCTCATTACTTTCTTTTTGGTAAGTATAATACAATTTGGTTAGTACTTGCTTAATGCAAAGGTAGGACTTAATTTTGCGTAGTAAACTTGATATTAACATAAT
>NZ_QAIL01000613.1:565-3305 GCF_003061025.1 Pedobacter sp. HMWF019
GGAGAGAATAGCCATTTCTCATTTGTTCATCAGTAGAAAGGTATGAGTAGTTCGACAGGATGACCGCTCAGCCCGCTGAGAGGGTCTTCATGAAGAAGGCCCTCTTTTTTTTCATAAATCAGAAGCCCTTTTTCTTTCATTTTCAGGTGGTTACTACTCAAAATTTTTAAAAAAAACATTTTGAATGGTTGAAATTAAGGTGTAATTATGTTAAAGAAAATAGGTTAAACAAGAAGTAATTTAGCCTGGCCAAATGATAGGAATCATTTTTTTATTCAGATACTCACTTAATAATCAACTAATAAACTGTACTAACTGCATTATTACATTACAAAATGGCTTTTGACTGAAATTTCTAACAGGCAGGGATTTTAAATTAATGGTTTCGAAGTGATTAAAAACTCAATAGAAAGTAACTTGTTATTTTATTAGATGACTTGGAAAATCTTGAACCTTCTCGCAACAAATTTGTTCCATTATTTGTTGAAGCTGGGATTTTAAAATTCCTATGGTATGATTACCACCTTCTGCACCCAGTGCTGCTGTACCATACATAAAGCTTCTGCCCAGAAAAGTAAATTCTGCCCCTGAAGCAAGTGTTCTCGCAATATCAGGACCTGAACGTAAACCACTATCCATCATGATCTTTATTTTACCTCTATAATTCTCTACAATCCTATTGAGTGAATGGATCGCTGATTCAGCAGCATCTAATTGCCGGCCTCCATGATTCGAAACGATGATCCCATCTATTCCTAATTTAATGGCCTTTTCTGCATCCAACTCATTGGAAACGCCTTTTAAAACTAGTTTACCTTTCCACATATCGCGTATTGGCGCAATCTTTTCTTCATTCAATTTTCCGGTAAATGTCTCATCCATAAATACTGACAATCTTCGCATATCCACATTTTTAGGCATATAAGGCTTTAGTAGCTTAAAGTTAGGTGGGCCATTGATCAGGGTCTTAATTGCCCAATTAGGCTTTTCAAAAATCTGAAGAATGTTGTTTAGTGTCATTCTTGGAGGTACTGCAAAACCGTTCCTTATGTCACTCGGACGATATCCAAAATCAGGGACATCGCTAAGAATAACGAGAACCGGACATTGTGCTTCTTCAGCACGTTTTATGATTTTATCTCTAAGACTATTTTCTGTTGGATGGTAAAGTTGAAACCATGCTCTACCTTCTGTAATCTCACTTATTTTTTCAATACTACTGGTACTCGTTGTGCTCAATATAAAAGGTATATTGTGTTCAAATGCCGCCTTAGCTAAAATTTCGGCAGAATTAGGCCATATCAGACCTTGCAACCCGACCGGCGCAATTCCAAAAGGGGCGTCGTAGGTATGGCCAAATAGCGTCGTTTTCATATCCGACTTTTTATGAGTTGACAGATAGTGAGGCAAGAGCTCTACTTTACGTATGTCCGCTGTGTTTTTATAAAGATTAGTATCCTCATTGCAGCCTCCATCAAGATACTCAAAAACAAATTTTGGTATTCTTTTTTTCGCCTTGTTTCTAAGGTCTTCTACAATAGGATATTTTGGATTATAAGGGAATCTCATTCTAATGTTTTTAATTAGGATTTTTAAAGTTTCTTGCAACTTGCAACGTATTCTTATTTTCTTATCCCTGCCTCAAAACTCCAGGTTTTCTCTCTTCGCCAAGTAGCAATCGAAACTAATTAGATGGAATTCCAATAAAGATTATTGTTTTGATCCGGGAATTGTTATTCCCAATCCGCCATCTATCCGGAAAGCCTCACCAGTAATGAAGGAGGCCTTCTCACTAGACAGATAAGCCACAAAATCTGCGATTTCAACGGGAGAAGCTATTCTTTTCACCAAATGCATTTCTTCGCACTCCTTTAAAACCTTGGCTGGATCAGCAGATTGACTCAACAGGTCACGCAAAAGTGGTGTATCCACGGTGCCCGGGCAAACAGCAACGCAACGAATTGCGGGCCCATAATCTATTGCTATACTCCGTGTTAAGCCAATTTGGGCTGTTTTCGACGTAACATAAGATGCTACCTGGTGTTGGGATACGAATGCCTGAACACTTGACATATTGATGATTACACCTTTTCCTTTTCTTTGCATGGATGGAATGGCATATTTTGCGCAAATAAATCCTCCTCTCACATTTACAGCCATCGTTCGGTCCCATTGCTCTACCGAGCTTTCTGTTACAGTTGAATAATACTGTACCGCCGCATTATTCACTAGTACATCAATATCTCCAAACGTGGCTATAATCTTTTCTATGGCATTTATTACGTCTTCTTCTTTGGAAACATCGGTTTTTATAAACATGGCACTGTCACCCAATTCTTTAGCATATCTATTGCCCTGCTCCTCATCTATATCAAGAATTACCACACGGGCCTTATTTTCATGAAATACTCTAATACAGGCACCACCGATACCTTTTGCCCCACCGGTTACTACAACAATTTTATTCTCGAAACTCATATTTTTATTTGTTTACTGTGTGAAGCTAAAAGTAATCCTTTCACGCCCAAGTCGATTTTATTAAGGTGCCAACGGCCCAGGTTAGCGGTAAAAAGCTGATCTGAATGTACACCACCAAAAGCTATATTTGTAGGGTTGGATCAAGTATGGGCTTCCCAATCTTCCATCAGCAAGGTAGTTGTTCTATCAGTTGCAACTTTATAGATTGCATTTGGAATATAATAAAAAGCCCCAATTTAAAATAGCTGGAGCTTTTTATAAT
>NZ_QAIL01000075.1 GCF_003061025.1 Pedobacter sp. HMWF019
GGCATTTATGAGCTAATTATTACAAAATAAAAAACGGAGCAAGATCTCCCAAAAGCAAGAACGCCCTGCAGTATTCCTGCAGGACGTTCCCTATCTAATTGATTTCTAAATCTTAAAGCTTAAAGCCGTAAGCAATACGTAAAGCAACCTGGTTCACATTCTCAGGTCCGATTTTTGTTCCTTTTGCAATCCCTTCATATTTCAGACCAAGATCCAGACCATTACTCCAGGAATATCCAATTGCCGGTGAATACAGAAATCCGGTTTTTGCGTTATTACTAACCCCGAAAGCGGCACCAAGCTCTCCCATTCCGTAAAATCCGGAACCAGTTTCATCAAAAAACACTTTCACCCCAGCTTTTACAGGGATGTAACCTGCACTAGGCATATCAACTCCAGGAGCAAAATAATCTTTCTTTCCAAAGAAATTAGTATATCCTGCAGTTACAGGAATGGAAACTTGTTTTGAGACATCAAATTGAAAACGAAGATCTCCACCGAGTGCGAAATTATAACCGTTGGTAGTGGGTATACCTGCATTTATACCTATTCCTAATTTTGGCGACTGGGCGTTTGCATTCGTGGTAAAGAACAAAGCCACCGCAGCTGCTGCAGAAGCTATGATTTTTGTAGTTGTTTTCATTTTTGTATTTGTTTATTTGTAAACCTAACAGCACTATATAAACAAATTGCATGCCACGCTGCATATTTAGACACTAGTTACTAGTATACAGAGGTTTGACTGGGCTGCTCCTTTTGGCTTCAAATAGAAAAATGTTCCTTATATAGCTCAATTACCCTTGTTTCTATAGGATTGGTCTGTTGTGTATCAATCCAGTGAATCTTTACACCATCCTTTTCCATCTTTCTAAAAAAGGTCATCTGACGCTTTGCATATTGGCAAATAGCCGTAAAAAGGCGTTCTTTAAGTTCCTGAAAACTCAGTTCTCCGGAAAGGTAAGCTACCATAAACTTATACTCCAGACCGTAAAAGATCAACATATCTCTGCTTACTCCTGCCTTCATTAAAGATTCAACCTCCTCAATCATGCCATGATTCAACCTACTTTCCAATCTCTTCCATATTTTAGCCCTTCTCACTTCCACGTCAGCTGTTAAACCAATCACCAGTGGATTGAATTCTGGCCTAACTTTAGCCGCCATTGGATGAACTTTCAGGTATTCGGCTATTTCAATTGCCCGGATCAGCCGTTTAACCGTAGACTGGTCTGCATACTTCGTGCGATCAACGGGATAAGTAGATAAAATTTCCCTTAGCTTTTTTATATCATAGTGCTGAATACTTTCTCTGAATTCCTGCTGAACCGGAATAGATGTATATTCGTGATGCTGGAGAATACTGTGAATGTACATACCAGTTCCACCGCAAAGTACCGGCAATTTTTTACGGGCAGTCAAAAATTCAAAAACCTTATAGAAATCTTCTTTAAATGCATCGACCTGGTAACGCTCGCCCGCTTGCTTATGGTCAATCAGATGATAAGGTACCTGGCTGCCATTTACAATGTATTCTCCCAGATCTTTTCCAGTTCCAATATCCATACCTCTGAAGACCTGCCGGCTGTCTGCGCTAATTACCTCTCCATTTAGCGCATGGGCAAGACTTACTGCAAGCTTTGTCTTACCCGAAGCCGTTGGCCCCAATACAATTAACAATGGATTTCCCTTCATTATTGGTATAAAACGTATTTTAAATTCCCTGTATTAAAAACCTGAATATAAGAATTGATTTTTTCCTGATCAGATTCCTCAGGAACTCTATGCAAAAAATACCTGATATAACTCACTGGATCAACATATAATGGACTTGGAGGTGTTTCAGCAACCAGTTCGAAGCCCGCTGTCCGGTAAGCATTCCCCACAGACCAGTCCCGATCCGCATAACTCATCAAATCATTCGGGCTAAACAACCGAAGATAATGTTTAATCAGTTTAGTCATTCCACCTATCACAGTTATGCCATCCTTAGTTGCAAAACGGACCAGTTCGGCAGAAGTATAATCTTCCCCTTTTCCTTTCATTTTCCTTTTATGGCTAAAAACAGCCACTGCAACCGCTTCTCCTTTATACTGCAAGGCATATCGATACCTTCCACCCGCACTGCCTTGAATATGGTATTGCTCTAAAAAGCTTTCAGCATCTTCTTTTGAAATTTTCTCTACAGAAGTAGACCGGCCGTGTAATCTTTGATTAAGCCCCATAACAGACTTCAACCTGCTCAAAACTTGTTCTTTCCTACTTTGCCAAATATCCTCCCAAAGGTGAATGACCTGTATGCCCTCCTGAAAGCAGGAGAACTGGTAACTCAACAATTCTTCAGGATCATCATACTGATCTAGTGAAATCAAGTTTAAGATCAACTTACCTTCTTTTAATAATAGCAACTTAAAAGAATCCTGTATTGCGTTTTCGGCATGGATTCCCTGCCCCTCTAATATATGCTTAATTTCTCTTAACCAATCGGCTTTCAGACCCACTCCTTTTCTTTAAATAATCTATAGCCTACAGCAAGGGCTTCTTCAATTTGATTCATTAATCCCTCATCCAACTCCTTAATTTTTAAAATTGATGCTCCTTTTAACACCTCATGCCCAAAATTAGTTTTCAGAGTAGCTTCCTGGTGATCTGCCGTTATAGAAGCAAAAAAAGTTTCTGATCGTTGATCAGGTCCAGTTTTAATGTTTTTATCGCTCCACAAATCAAAGGTTCTGTCACTGTTCTCTCTATTGGTAAAACCAAGTGCTGCGTATGGCTGCATTGCGGCTCTTATGGTCTGGAATATTTCTACAAAATCTGTTTTCATTGGTTTGTTATTAGTTTAGCCAAATAACATCTCAAAATTCATATTGTTCCTTATTTTAGAAAATGAGCAATTTTACCAAGCAAAACCTCCATATCAAATGGTTTTTCCAAAAAATCATCTGCACCAGCTTCTTTAGCAGATCTTTCCAGTTCAGTACTGGCAGAAATCATAATGATAGGTATATTTTTGGTATCCTCCTGTCTTTTCAATACTTTACACACATCCCTTCCATCCGTACCAGACATCCAGATATCCAAAAGAAGAAGATCAGGAAAATGATCATGCATTTCAAGAACAGTAGCCCCATTAGAAGTTGAACTCACTTCATATCCACCAAACTCGAGCATAGCTTCAACAGCATCCAGGATGCCCGGATCATCATCAGCAATCATTACTTTTTTTTGTGTATTCATCTACATTATTTGTGAATTGCCAGAATGATCATTTTTGTTTGTTGGAGCAAAAATAATACCACAAAGCTCTCCTTACTTACTTATTTAGCAGGCTCTGGCTGAGGTGCCATTTTTTCCAGTAATGTCGCACCGGCAACCAACAATTCATTCGTAATGGTACGGGTATAATCTGAAATTTCCACTTTAAAATCCATTACCGAAGCACCCGACCGAATTTCCTCCAACCGCTTTTCCCATTGTCCTGTCAACTCAGCTTGGGCAATTTTCTGGTCCTTAACCACATCATAAACCGCAAGCCCTTTAGAAGTAGGCACCAAATTTCGCTTTTCCCTTACAATGTACTCCCTGGTGATCAGTGTTTCAATGATAGAAGCTCTTGTAGCAGGCGTTCCCAAACCAGTATCCTTCATCGCATAACGCAGTTCTTCATCTTCTATCTCCTTACCCGAGGTTTCCAATGCTTTTAACAATGATGCCTCGTTATACATTGCCTTCGGCTTCGTTTGCTTTTCAAGAAGCGCTTTTTCAGGAATAGGTAATTGTTCGTTCTTTTTAACTTTCGGCAGCGAAGGATTATCTTCATCCTTCTTCTCATCATCATTATCGTTCAATACAGACCTCCAGCCCGCCGAACGAATCACCGTACCATTTGCAGTAAAAAGCGAACCAGATTCTATAGTGATCTTTGTAACTTCTTTAATACATTCCTGATGAAAGGCCTCAAGCATTCGTCCAACCACCATATCATAAATGGCCTGCTTATCAGGACTTAATCCATAAGGCTGCTCACCAGTAGGTAATACCGCATGGTGATCGGTAACCTTCTTTGCATTTACACTCCTCTTATTTAGCGGAATGGTCTGCAGAAATTCTGCAGACTTACTGAAATCAGGATGCAACTTTGCTTTTTCTATCAATGCCGGTATACCTGCAAAAATATCATCTCCAATATAACGGCTACCCGTCCTTGGATAAGAAACCAGCTTACTTTCATACAAATTTTGAAGTATGCCTAAGGTCTGATCTGCCGTAAAGCCTTTCTTCTTGTTGGCCTCCTGCTGTAAACTGCTCAGGTCATGCAACAACGGAGGAGGTTCTTTTCTGGGTTTCGCCTCTACATCTACAATCTTCCCGCCGCTTGGAAATCCAGCGTTCACATCTTCAATTTTTTCAAATAAAGCCTCAGCATCTTCTTTCTTTTCAAAACTGTTAACAGATATAGCCTTAAAGAGTTGACCATCTTTATCTAGAATAATACTTAACTGATAATAGGTCTGAGGAACAAAATTCTTAATCTCCAGATACCTTGAGCAGATCATCGCCAAAGTTGGTGTCTGCACCCGACCTAATGACAATACAGATCTCGATCCGGCAGAAATACTCAGCGCCTGTGTAGCGTTCATTCCCACCAGCCAATCTGATTCAGATCTACAGTGGGCAGAGTTAAACAAAGTATCGTAATCTGTACCAGGTTTCAAATTTCTGAACCCATCTTTTATCGCTTCATCTGTCTGCGAAGAAATCCACAAACGTTTAAAAGGCTTTTTACATTTCAGATAGTAATAAATATAGCGGAAGATGAGTTCACCTTCCCGTCCCGCATCCGTTGCAACGATGATTTCAGTAGCCTCATCAAATAACTGCTTAATCACATCCAGCTGTTTCTTAACTGCCGGATCGTCTACAAAACCATCTTTTGTTTTAATTTTCCGGATAGCGAGTTTGAATTTTTTAGGCAGCATGGGCAAATGCTGTCTCCTCCAGCCTATAAAACCATATTCTTGAGGAGGAGCCAATTGTAAAAGATGGCCAAATGCCCAGGTAAAAGAATATCCTTTACCTTCAATGTATCCATTTCTTTTAGTCGTTGCTCCAAAAACTTTTGCCAGTTCACGAGCTACAGAGGGCTTTTCCGCAATTACAATCTTCATCAAATAGAATTAAGTCCGAACCTTCAAATTTCACTAAAAAAACCGTAAAAAGATTAAAAAATCACAATTCACTACAATCAAGGGAATTAGAATTTCAAAAGTCCCTTAACTAAACAAATCCACAGCCAATCTAAATGTATTACAATGCGCATCTACAATATGCCTTATCTCCGGGGAATACCCACCTCCCATACTCACCTGAACAGGAAGCTGCTGATCTTTACAAAACTGAAGAACCATTCTGTCCCTTTCTTTACAACCTTCTGCAGACAACGATAACTTACCAAGCTTATCTGTAGCTAAAACATCTACTCCGGAAAGATAAAATACAAAATCAGGCTGATGCTCCTCCAATAAACAAGGAAGCGTCTTGCCCAAGATATCAAGATATTCCTGATCACCAGTCCCATCTGCAAGTGGAATATCCAGATCTGATCTCTCCTTTCTAAACGGAAAATTCTTGTCTCCATGCATGGAAAAAGTAAATACTCTTGGCTCCTGGTCAAAGATTTCGGCAGTACCATTTCCCTGATGCACATCTAAATCTATGATTAAGATTCGATTGGCTAAATTATTATTTAACAAATAATTAGCAGCAATAGCCTGATCATTCAACAAGCAAAATCCTTCGCCCCAAAAACGACCTGCATGATGTGTACCACCAGCTACATTAAAAGCAATCTCAAATTGCAAAGCAAATAAAGCACAGTCAATAGTTCCCTGCGCAATCCTAATTTCCCGTTCCACCAGCTGAGCAGTTAACGGAAAACCGATTCTTCTTTGCGCAGCGGGAGCAAGTTGCAGATCTCTTAGAGCGGCCCAGTAACCACCATCATGAGTCTGCAAAATAATATCTTCCGACAATGTCTCTGGCTCAAACAAATGCTCAGGACTTATAGTCCCTTCATGTAAAAGCTGTTCAGGAATCAGTTCATACTTCAGCATCGGAAAACGATGACCCTCCGGCAAAGGATGAGCGTACAATACATGATGAGCAATTTTAATCATTACAATAGGATTTCCGCGGTATGCTTTTCTATATTATTACATATATCATCTACCGGCAGATCATTCGCATCTAGCCCAAAAGGGTTCTCAATCTGTTCTGCAATAAGTTCTAAACTGGTCAGTACGTACAATATAAATGGTACAATTGGGACCATATAATAACCCAGGCTAAACACCAGCCCAAAAGGCATTGTAATTACATAAAAGAAAACGAATTTCTTAATAAATGCACTATAAGAATATGGGATTGGCGTATTTCTTATTCTTTCGCAGCCACCGCAAATATTAGTAAACTGGTTCAAATCTTCGGTCAGAATCATCAATTGCTGGGGAGAAATTAAATTTTTTGCCTGCAAACCATATACTCTGGATACGATACCCGATGCGATCTGGTTTGGAAAGTGTGCCCCTTCTTTAATTTCAATCAATACACTATCTTTCCCGTATAGCCTCTTTTCTCTGAGATGCTCTTTTAAAGCAAAGGCAAACTTCGGAATGGCATAATTAAAAAATACAACCTCTTCCGACCCTAAGTTCAAAGCCTTTATTTTCATAGACAGGTTACGGGAAACGTTTACTAAAGCGCCTAATAGCTTTCTCCCTTCCCACCACCGGTCATAAGAGGTATTTGTTCTAAACACCAAAAGCATGGAAATCACAAAACCCAGTAAACTATGCATCATTCCAATATTTTTCACAAAAGGCAATTGTGTCATATCAATAAAATGAAAGCCCAGATAAGCTATCCCTGCCGAAAACACAGCAATACCCAACATTAAAGGCCATAATTTTCTGAACGTATCTGCTTTATGAATATGAAATATAAAAGAAGCCCACTCTTTTGGGTTATAATTGATCATAGGTGATTAAATTCTAGGATTCAAATATCTGCAAAAAAAGCCGGAAAATTTATACAAAAGCGGGGCTAACTAATCATTAACCCCGCTCCATTTTACTTACTTAAACTTCTAGCTCCTCCGGCAGACCATCCATAACACGACAATCGTATACCTTGAATAACTCTTCAAGCAATACATTAATCTCCTCATAGAAATGCAACAAGTCCTCCTTTTCAATGGCCGTCAACTCATTTAGATTACCCGTAAAGGAAAGTTTAAGAAGCTGCCATAAATATTCACGACTTGTCTCTAAGTCAAAATTAGAGCAAAAATCGTAAATCAATTCATTATCAGAATCACCAGCTGCTGTCAATTCTGATACCGGAATCTGCTCCGGTTCTGGATTAAAAATGTTCATAAAAATTAAATTTGGTTAAATCAAACCTAACCAACATCTAAACACAAAAAAAAGAACTACAGATACTTTTCTTTCCATTCCACCATTAACCTCCCCCCGCAATCGGCTTAAATATGTAGGCACCATCCCCAAATAACTCGCAATATCCTTGATTGCAACAAACTGTTCAACCCCAACGCCAAAAATTCTTAAAAACTCCTGATACCGATCCCTCGGTTTCATTTTCAACATCTCCATCTTCTCCAGGCTTTCCAATTTCTCCAGCGCAAGAATCTTAACAGCTAGTGCTTCAGCCTCAGGCGCGGTCCATTTTACCACATCAAAATGCGACCTGGAAAAAGGAACAATAACCGATCCCTTAGCCATTTCTACATAATATGTACACAATTGACCATTAAAAAAGCACTCGGAAATTACCAGTATTCTTTTTGGCTTACAGAAGTCAATCGTCACTTCCATTGGTAACCCTTCCCGATCCTTTACCTTTATAAAATACCGCCCATAGCCTTTTTCTACCCAGAAAGCAGTTTCGGCCAATTGATCAACCTCCACAATCCGCTCTTTTTGCAACAATGTCCTGGCTTTGAGCATTGGCCCTATAGTTACATTAAATGCACTGGATAATTGCAGACGATCGTTTAAATAGTCCAGTAAATGACCAACCGCAATATGATCATTTTCCCGCTTTATACTTTCCAGACACCGATCTGCACAAAACTCCTCGTTTTCTTCTCCCCAAAAAGTAGAATTACAGTAGATGCAAATCTTTTCTTCCCGCATAAGCCAGGATTTTGATAAATAAGGAAATATAAATATAATTTTCAACCCTTGGACCTGTTATTTACAATGTCGCTGATATTGCCATAATGTTTGCAACTCAATTCATGAAAGAATGTATCACAATTGGAAAAAGATTAACTCATTCTAAGTCTAATCGCAGCCAAGCCATTAAAATCTCGCATTAACCTACAGAATTAAAATATGTTTTCGAACCATTTGAATCAAACAAATACAGCAACTAAATACTTGAAAATAAATAATTTAATACAAATTAATAGCTTTACTTTTATAAATCCCCAGCCCTTCGTTTATAACCTAACTCTCGTCAACTCATGGCTAAAATTGAAGATCAACAGTATATTATAGCTATTGGCGCCTCAGCCGGCGGCTTGGAAGCGATATCCGCTTTTTTTGACTATACACCTTTGGACTCAGTGTCCTATATTCTAATACAGCATCTCTCTGCTGATTTTAAAAGCCAGATGGTAGAAATTCTCGCCCGGCACAGTAAACTCCAAGTAGTGGAGGCTATTGAGAATGTAGATATTAAATCTAATACGGTTTATCTGATCCCAAGCTCCAAATTTATGTCAATAGAAAAAAGCCGGCTGATCCTGTCGGACAAAAAGGACCAGCCGCGCCCGCACATGACAATCGACTACTTCTTTTCCTCATTGGCAAGGGAGCGCCGAAACAAGGTCATTGGTATCATTTTATCCGGTACCGGTGATGATGGCTCCAGAGGGATAAAGGCCATTAAGGAGGCCGGCGGGATAGTATTGGTACAAGATCCAATAACTGCTAATTTTAAGGGTATGCCAGAGGCAGCCATCGCAACCGGTTGCGCAGACTGGGTTCTTTCTCCCGAAGCAATGCCTCAGATCATTGAAGATTATGCTGAAGATAGTAGCTTAGAATTGATGGTTGACCAGGCTTCAGAGGAGATTAGTGAGGAAAAGCTTGTGCAAATATTGTCCCTGATCAAAGAAAATCTTCCACTGGATTTCACTAGCTATAAACGTCCCACCATCATTCGACGGATCAGGCGGCGAATGCTAGGCCTCAATCTTAACAAGGTGGATGATTACTACCAGCTACTCGAAGGAAATAAGGAGGAAATAAACACGCTTGCCAACGATTTCCTAATCAGCGTGACTTCCTTTTTCCGTGATCCGGAAGCTTTTAAAATTATTAAGGAAACCGTGATCCCGGATATTATAAAAAAGAATAATACGAAACTCCTGAAAATATGGGTGGCCGGCTGCGCTACTGGAGAGGAAGCCTATTCCATCGCGATATTGGTCAAGGAGTATTTAAACGAACACCCCAATGATATCGAGGTTAAGATCTTCGCCTCGGATATTAGCAGAGCAGCTCTGGATATTGCTGCTAGAGGTTTATATCCCGAAGCCAGTATTAAAACGCTATCCAAGGAAAGATTGCGACAGTTTTTTACGAAGGAAGACACAGGTTATAAGATCAAACACGAAATCAGAAAGATGCTGATCTTTGCCCAGCACGACCTGACTAAGAATCCTCCTTATTGTAATATCGATTTGATTAGCTGCCGAAATCTACTTATTTATATTAACCTGTCGTTACAACACAAGGTTTTTGCAATGTTACATTTTGGATTGAAAGAAGGCGGTTATCTCTTTTTAGGACCCACTGAGGGTGCTTCTGTTTTTCAAGATGGCTTCAACGAAATCAGCAGTACATGGAATATCCTGCAAAGTAACAAAACAGGTCATGCTATCCGATTTGACACTTTTTCATCTTATAGTCTCGGGGAAGTCAAAAATAAAGTGATGGAAGTGACCAAAATGCACGTCATACCGGTATCGAAAGCGGAACTAAATGACCAGATCAATTCCACTTTGTTAAAGGAGTCTGCTTTCAACGGAGTTTGTATCGATGAAAACCTTTCGGTTGTTCAATCCTTTGGTAATACGAAACCTTATTTAAGGAGTATCAATTTTAACCATAACCTAAACGACCTGCTACCCAAAGGTATTTCGATGGTTTTTAAAGCGGCTGCCCATAAAGCCCTTAAGCTAAACAAAAAGATTGTGCTCAATGGGCTTATTCCAGAAGGTGCAGGTAAGATAAAAAATAAACTGATCGATATCGTAATCCGCCCATTTACCATCTCAGGATCGGAAGAAAAAATGCTGCTGGTTCTATTTAACGAAGGTAAGAGTGCCAACAACGTGAAAAATGTAATCCAGGTCAAAGACTTCGATGAAGTGGCCAAGGAGCATGTGATCAGCCTGGAGCAAGAGGTAGCACAATTAAAGCATACCGTAGCGGTAGCAAATGGTAGAATCGCCTCCTCTAATGAAAACATGCAGTCTTTTACTGAAGAGCTACAATCTGCCAACGAGGAAATGCAGTCGGCAAATGAAGAAATGCATAGTACGAACGAAGAACTACAATCAGTGAACGAGGAACTCCAGACAGTAAACAAAGATCGGCAGGTAACCATTGAGGAACTTACAGACCTGAATGACGATCTGAATAATTATTTCCGCAGTAACATCAACGGGCAACTATTTGTTGACAGGGAACTGTTATTGAAAAGATATTCTCCTGGGGTAGTAAAGCACATTAATATCCGTGAGGGTGATATTGGCCGGCCGCTCAGCAATATCACTACAAATCTCAAATTTGAAACCTTGATTGACGACATCAAGAAAGTTATTCATGACGAAAAATTCATCATCCGGGAAGCAGAGACAAACGATGGAAAGATTTACCAGGTGATGACCATGCCGTACCTGAAAAAAAACAGCAAAAAAGCTGATGGCGCTATAATCAATTTTTACGATATTACCGAGTTAAAAAAACTGCTGCAAGAACTGGATATTAGTAACCGGAAACTATATGACAGCAATAAAAGCCTTCTCAGAATTAACGCTGATCTGAACAACTTTGTTTTCGGCGCTTCACACGACCTTAAAGCCCCTATCGTGAATATTGAGATGCTACTGGAGATTCTCAATAATAAACTTAATATCAAAGACCCGGAGATTATAGAGTTATCGTCTATGATGAATAAAGCCGTAACTAATTTTAAATCAATTATTACGGATCTAGCCGAAGTTGGTAATATAGAATCGGAAGATACTTTCGATACATTGGAAAACTTCCCGGCAATTTTTGAGGAGATCAAAGAAACATTATCGGAGAAGATTAAGGTTTCGAAAGCCATTTTCCATACCGATTTTAGAGATAAAGAGGTTCGGTTCGCTAAAAAAAACCTGAGAAGCGTAATGCTGAATCTAATCACCAATGCACTAAAGTTCAGTTTCCCTGATCGGGTTCCGGAGATCAGCATCAGAACAGAAAAAAAAGATGGATATATTACACTAACCATCACCGATAATGGCATCGGCATTACACAAGACAAGATCGATCATATCTTTAAAAAATATAAACGGATTAATGAGACTGCAGAAGGTACCGGTATTGGTCTGTATCTAATCCGAAAGATTGTCAACGCTTCTGGTGGCAAAATCGAAGTCGAGTGCGCGGAAGGCAAGGGCTGCAGTTTTACAATTTTTTTTAGATCATAACCTATAAATGATTTTTACAAACACCTGATTACCGATGATTGATAAGCATCAAAACACCCTAAAAACTATTTAAAATTTCTTCCCCCGTAAAATACATCTTTTGGATCTTCCTGTTCACGTTGTACTAATTTACCCAACAACTTTGTTAAGTCTACGCACTTGCTTACAATAACGTGAACTACCAAACCTTCACGTTGTAACCGTCCTTCAACCATAAGGAGTTTGGAATGAAGGATTTCTTTGCGGTACTTTTCAAATAGTTTTTCAAATACGACCAAGTTGGTAAACCCAGTTTCGTCCTCTATAGTGATGAAACATACACCCTCAGCGGTTCCGGGCCTTTGCCTAACCAATACCAACCCTGCTACTTTAATGAGTTGCCCATTTTGTGTATCGTTATTGATTACATTTGTGGATAGAATGCGCAACATATCCAGTTGCGAACGAACAAAGCTAACCGGATGCGCTTTTAAAGACAACCCAACTGTAGCATAATCTTGAACCACATGCTCCCCCTGACTCATTAACGGCAATTCAACCTGTGTTTCCAATACGCTCTCTGAGGGCTGGCCTTTAAATATTTCAGTTGGCATATCCTGCAATGCTGATACTTCCCAAAGGGCCTTTCTACGATCAAGTCCGATAGAACGGAACGCATCTGCATCAGCCAAACGCTCCAGGGAGGTTATGGTTAAACCCGCATCCCGTAGGGCAGTAATTGTTTGGAATCCTTTTCCCCTGCAATTCACCAAAACCTCCATATCTACTTCACTAACGCCTTTGATTTGACGAAAGCCTAGCCTAATTGCATAATATTTTCCAGATTTTTCTTCCAATAGATTATCCCAGCTGGAATAATTAATATCAGGGGGGCGAACTTCTACCTGGTGCTTTTGTGCATCAATCACGATTTGTGCAGGTTGATAAAAGCCCATAGGCATACTATTGAGTAAGGCTGTTGCAAACACATCAGGGTAATAATGCTTCAACCAACAAGACACATACACCAGAAGCGCAAAACTTGCTGCATGGCTTTCTGGAAAACCATAGCTGCCAAAACCCTCCAGCTGTTTAAATATCCGCTTGGCAAATTCTTCGGTATATCCCTTTTCCATCATGCCATCAATAAGTTTCCGTTCATATTGATTAACCAAACCCTTAGACTTGAAAGTAGCCATACTACGTCGCAGTCCATCAGCTTCGGCTGGTGTAAATCCAGCAGCAACAATCGCAATTTTCATAGCTTGTTCCTGGAACAGTGGTACACCTAAAGTTCTGTGTAAAATTTCTTCCAGTTCGGGCGAAGGGTATTCTACTGCTTCCTTTTTGTCGCGCCTGCGAAGATAAGGATGAACCATATCTCCTTGTATCGGTCCTGGACGCACAATTGCCACCTCAATAACCAGATCATAAAAACTTCTGGGCTTTAAACGCGGCAGCATAGACATTTGCGCCCGGCTTTCTATCTGGAAAACGCCTAATGTATCTGCAATACAGATCATGTTGTAAACCTCCGAATCATCTTGCGGCACATTGGCTAAAGTTAGATTCAGCCCATAATGCTGTTTACATAAATCAAAACCTTTACGGATACAGGTTAGCATTCCTAATGCCAGAACATCAACTTTTAAAAAGCCGAGCGCATCAATATCATCCTTATTCCATTCAATATTTGTCCGGTCATCCATCCTTGCATTTAATATTGGGCAGAGATCGGTCAGCTTTCCATTAGTGACCACAAATCCGCCAGTGTGCTGGCCAAGCTGACGGGGAAAGCCCATCATCAGAGAAGTAAGTTCCAGTGTCTTTTTCAAATGCGGATCTTGTGAGCTCACCCCCTGTTCAGACAGGCGGTTAATCGTATCAACTGATAGTCCCATAGCCTTTCCAACATCCCGTATGGCACCTTTTTGATGAAGTTGTGTAACTGTGGCAACAATTGCAGCACGGTCACGACCATATTTATTGTAGACATACTGGATGATTTCCTCACGCCTTTCATGTTCAAAATCAACATCTATATCAGGTGGTTCATTTCTTTCCGGAGAAATAAAGCGCTCAAATAGCATGTCAAACTTCATAGGATTTACCGAGGTAATCCCTAAACAAAAGCAAATCGCTGAATTCGCTGCTGACCCACGTCCCTGGCAAAGTATGTTTCTGCTACGTGCTTCCCTTACAATATCCTCCACAAACAGGAAATAGTTGGCATAATCCATTTTCTTCACAAAGTCCATTTCATAGTTTACCATGCTCACTACTTTTTCAGGAATGATTTCTCCATAAAATTCATGGGCACCTTTCCAGGTCAGGTATTCCAATTCCTCCTGTGGACTGCGACCGCTTTGATTAATCTCTACGGGGTAAACATATTTCAATTCATCGAGAGAAAATGTACATGCCTCAGATATAGCCATCGTATTGCGAACCGACTCAGGATATTTTCTAAATAATCTGTGCATTTCTTCAACAGGCTTCATAAAGCGTTCTGCATTTTGATGTAGACGGAAACCAGCATCCTGAATAGTACATTTTTCCCGCACACAAGTAAGGATATCCTGTAGCTCTCTGCGCGAAGGGTCATGATAATGCACATCGTTAGTAGCTACAACAGGTATGTTATACCAATTGGAGAGCTGTTTCACCCGAAAGATCAATTTATCGTCGTTACCCAAATAACTACGCGTAGCAGAAAGATAAAGTTGCCCATCTAAAGCCTCTTTATATTCACTGAGGTGTTGAACAAACGAGTCTTCGAAATTAAAGTGGCGGTTAAGCTGATTGGGCATCACTACAGTAAAAAGAATACCTTTACCATGCTCATAAACATCAGCCTTATTCAAATGGCATTCTCCTTTTTCTGCCCGGAGATTACCTTTTGTAAGCAATGCTGAAAGCCTGCTGTATCCTTCCCTGTCTACCGGATAAGCAAGCAAACTTGGCCCATCCAATAAATCAAGGCGGCAGGCTGGAATGATCTGAATATCCTTTCCCTTAGTTGCAACATGGGCACGCACAATGCCTGCAAGCGTATTTCGATCAGTAACCGCAATCTTTTTATATCCAAATGCAGCAGCTTGATCAACCATTTCATTGGGATGTGATGCACCCCGCAGGAAGCTAAAATTTGAAGTTACTTGTAATTCGCTATAGTCCATATATTCCCTCCTATGCAAAAAAGCCATGTATAAACCATTGATATCTTTGCTGACTCCCATAGTGACCAGAACGAAATAGCCAATATCGCTGTCCTTGCTCGTCTTCCACCTGGTAATAATCCCTATGTTCACCCTCGTCCAGCCACCATTCGCGCTCAATGCGCTCTGGTCCATCAGCCTTCACAACCAAATGTTTTAGACCCTTATAAATGAAAAATTTTGGTGGATGATCAGGTATCAACGCCATGACTTCGATTGGATCTGGTTGTTTCAGTAGCTCCGTTGGACGTGGTTTATCGAGACGCCATTCTGTTTCTGGCATTTCGGTGATCAAAACAGATCTTTTTGCAGATCGCTCCGGCCAATAATGCATTGCAGGAATATATCGATGAATAACTCCCGCCCCTACCTTACTGGCCACCCTATCCAACAGCCTAATAACACTCTGGTCTTTCAATCCCGGTTGGCCTGACCAGAGTACTTCCTGACCAGGTATTACCTCATCTACTTTGGTTGCCTCCATTACAAACAATTCAATCCCCAAAGCAGGACGTATCTGTTCAATTTTAAGTTCAAAAAGCTTAAATAAATGACTGATGCTGTGCGTAGCACCGCTGGTACCGATATCAATCCGGATAATTTTACCATCAATGCGATAACAAGTCAATATTCCTGTTCGCAAACCTTTTCCCTCATTTTGTAAACGCAAACATAAATTTTCCAGCAAGCGGATGATTGCAACTTCAATGCCGCTTCTGGTTCTAATTGGTTCAAGGGAATGCAGGCGTTCCTGAAAAAGAACTGGAACTTGTAAAGGCGTAATGATTTCATCCACTGTACCAAGTGCCTGACCAAGCCTGACTAAGAATTCCTCTCCGAAACGTCTTCGCAATACCGAGCGCGGCATCCCCATAAAACTTTTGATCTGGTAAAAACCAAGCTTACGTAATTTATTTAAAATAATTTCGGGTAAACGAAGCGCTTCGGGTGGCAGGGAAAGTAAGGCATCGCTATGTTTTCCCGGAGCGACTAGCGGTGTAACGCTGCCGAAACGGGAAATTGCCCAGGCAGTCCCGGCAGTATCCGCTATAGCAAGGCGTACGGTATAACCCTTGCTTTTTAATCTGGATACAATTTCTTTAAGGTATTCCCGCTCTCCACCCCATAGATGGGTACAACCACTTACATCCATGATCAATCCATCAAAGGAGAAATCATCTATCATCACTATTGGGGAATACCTAACGCACCATTCACCAATTCCTTTTAACAACTTAGCCGTCCTACCCGGTTTATCATCCAGAACTTCCAGTCCCGGGCAAATGGCTTTTGCATCTGCTGCCCGCATTCCAAGTTCAATGCCATATGATATTGCCAAAGGGCTGACAGCAATGATCATATGGCGACCATGTTCTGATGCAGCAAAAACAAAAGGCACATCCTTTAGTTCCGGTTGGCGTATGAGCTGCCAGTCGGCCAACAAATGACGGAACCATATCGAAACATATCGTTTTTGCATTTTTAACCAATTTGCCTTTCCTGTTTATAATGCCATGCAATTTCATGTTGAACACCTGCAATTTCAACAAATCTATTTCCACCCCATTCCAATAGCCAATTTCCAGGATTGCCATTTCTAACTTTGATCAGTTCAACTTTCCACCGCGGATAGCCTACACCAGGCATTTCCTCTTCAGTTATGCTTGGTACAGGAGTGATCTTCCAGCGGGCTGTTGCTACATTAGCGATTGACTTTCGGGCATCTTTACGCAAAACAAAACCTGTAACACCACTTTCCTCAACAGCAAGCTGGAGTCTTCTGGATTCAATTAAGCTTAAATCATTTAATTCGGCTACCACTGCAGCAAGACCATCACACTTTAGCGCTTCTTCCATAACCCAAAGCACATCTTTCTCTCTTGTTACGTCTATAAAGATGATCCTTTCAGGATCCACGTTGAATAAACGAAGCGAGGCAGGAAATAACTTTCGTGAGGTACTGACCCAAACACAAGCCGCGCCCTCCTTCATAAGAATAGACAATACACCACCAATAAAGCCATTACTGGCTGCCAAATGTTCCGGCAAAACGGTGATAAATTCATGAATCGCCTTTTTTGGAAAAACCCCGTTTGGAAAGGCCTTTTCAATCTCTCCCAGACCAATAGCCTCTACAGTCCCAGTTCCCTGGGGCTTTAAGCCCTGCCACAAAAGGATATCCTTTTGCAACTTATTAACCAATTCTTGTTTTGCGTTCATAGCCCTCCCTACATTTACTCATTTTATTAGTAACACAAAATGAACAAGCAAAAATAATACTAAAATATTTAGCATTCCTATAAATTGTAAAAGAATTTTACAACGAGAAACTCCATGGCCTAGCAGGCAACTTTACTCTCCACCTGATTTTAGTTCTGTAACGTCTCTGGAAGCCATATCGAAATAGATGTTTTAAGAAACGCTGCTATTTGATAAAATCGGGAAACATTATTAGATTGTAATAACATAAATTTATATTTTTATTAAAAAATACGCTCTTATGAATATTCTGACCATAGATATTTATATTGCTTATAGAAAACGTCAGGTCAATAATGGGAAATAATGTATTAGCAGTAATTATTATACTGGTG
>NZ_QAIL01000614.1:0-744 GCF_003061025.1 Pedobacter sp. HMWF019
CTATTGTTCTGGTTGTGATTGTAGCCATTTATGTGGACGCAAAATATATGAAGGCAGCGTAGAGGAGCTACACAATAAGAATTAAAATAAAAAAAGGCCTGCTTTTATTAAAAGCAGGCCTTTTTTTATTTTAATTAAAGTACTATTCTAATTCTTCCAGCTTATCGCCTGTAACTTCTTGTCTGATTTTTGCTTCGATTTCATCAGATAATTCAGGATTATCCAACAACAACTGTTTAACCGCATCTCTTCCCTGGCCAAGTTTAGTATCTCCATAGGAGAACCATGAACCAGCTTTTTTAATAATGTTAAAATCAACTCCAAGGTCAATGATCTCTCCAACTTTAGAGATTCCCTGGTTAAACATAATATCGAATTCTGCAATCCGGAAAGGTGGAGCAACCTTGTTTTTAACAATTTTAACTTTGATCCTGTTTCCTGATACTTCTTCAGAATCTTTAATCTGAGAGGTTCTGCGGATGTCTAAACGTACAGAAGCATAAAATTTTAAGGCGTTACCACCTGTGGTAGTTTCCGGGTTGCCAAACATAACACCAATTTTTTCACGCAATTGGTTGATAAAGATACAGCAGCATCCGGTTTTAGAGATCGTACCTGTTAGTTTACGTAAAGCCTGAGACATTAAACGGGCCTGTAAACCCATTTTAGAATCTCCCATCTCACCTTCTATCTCTGCTTTTGGTACCAGGGCAGCAACGGAGTCAATAACGATTACATCAATAG
>NZ_QAIL01000614.1:754-1352 GCF_003061025.1 Pedobacter sp. HMWF019
GGGTTGTGCAATCAATAGATTTTCAACATCAACGCCTAATTTCTTTGCATAAAATTTATCAAAAGCATGCTCTGCGTCAATGAATGCAGCTACCCCACCCGATTTCTGAGCCTCAGCAATAATATGGGTTGCCAGAGTTGTTTTACCAGAGGATTCAGGACCGTAGATCTCGATGATACGGCCTTTGGGAACACCACCTATACCTAAAGCGATATCCAAACCAATAGATCCGGTAGAAATGGATTCCATTGCCTCTATAGCCTGATCACCTAATTTCATCACGGCGCCTTTACCATAAGATTTTTCTAACTTATCAAGTGTAAGTTGTAGTGCTTTTAATTTGTCTGCGTTTGGATTCATTTCTTTAAAATTCTGTTCTTAGGATAAATATCTATTTCTTTAGGAATATTGTCTTCGAAAGCGAGGTGCTAATTATGTTAGCAAAAGTAAGTATTTGTTTATTCAAAAAAAAATTAATCTGATAAATATAATTTTATTTCTATTTTTTAACTAATTATTTTAGTTTTTGATTCCGCTCAAAATAGCGGCACAGATGTGTGATTTCGCAGATACTGCATTTGGGCGATCTGGCTACACA
>NZ_QAIL01000615.1 GCF_003061025.1 Pedobacter sp. HMWF019
CTTTTAATCGTTGTATTCTATCTTTACTTCCCATAACGTATTGTAAATTTTGTTTTGATTTACAATACAAAGTTGCATCAGATAAGAATGTATTTTATTGTCATTACTTTCGTAAAAATTGTACAATTCTTTCAAAATATCACAATTGCAATCGAATGACGGATTAAATAAACGCTTGTGATTAATTTGAAGCCTATTTGGGTAAACAATAATGAGTATCTAACCTTGTTAATGGAAAAATTATACAAATACAACAAAGGCTGCCTGATAGCGGGCAGCCTTTTACTGTTTCACAGCTTGAGAATAAATTTTAAGGTAAATGACGTCAATAGGATCCATCAGGTATGGGTTCCGCTACCATGCTGTTGCCGGAAAGATCATAATAAGTATATAGCATAACCCGGGTGTCTACCACCCATTTTTCAACACCGGCATTCGCGACTAATGTGCAAAAGGTGAGGAAATCACTTTTGCCCTGCTGGTGTTCGGCAATGATCTGCTTAACAGCAGCCGGTGACGCCTGTGCCGAAATTGTTTTTTCGCCGTAGATCGGGTCACCGCTGATCTGAATCATCGTCAGCGGTAATCAATTGTTCCTCCAGTACGACAAGCGCAGCGCGGGGAAAAAAGTAATCCAGAGAAAGGCTTTCCCCGAAGAGTTCATGAAGCGGTGTCTGCATAAACCTGGCTGTGCCATTTTCCCGAAAAACCACTAATACCGAGCCTACCCCTGCTGTATTGTGAAATACCCGGTAAGTATCTCTTAAACCGGTGATACCGGAGCTTGCCAGCGGATTCTGCTGACCCTCATTCCAATAGGAAAGTTTGCCCCTGTACTGGAAGCCGATAACTAAAGCCGTATCCGGCAAGACGCGATATGAATTCTCCTGTTCATTTTCTGAAATGATCAAATGCTTTACGTAAGGCAATAAGCGTTCACATGGTAAATGAACCTGGAATTTCATACCTAAAGTTAATGATTATCAAATTAAAATGTAATGACAGGGGGATTAACGACACCTTTTTTAAGCACTTTATTAATTTTTGCTTAGCCTTTGCTGAACAAGAAACCACAAAGCAGCAGCAAGTAATACAGCGATACTGGCTAAAGGCAATGCCTGTACACCAAAAGTATTAATGGCTAGACCACCGGCGAATGAGCCGGCTGCAAAGCCTGTATTACCCGCAGATACAAAAATACTGCTGGCAAATTCCGGCGCTTCCGGCGCCGAACTGGTGATCAGCGTCTGGCCTAAAAGGAAACCGCCCGTATGAATAAAGCCCCAAACGATGACTAAGGCGAATGCCGGATAAAATTGTTTGGCAACCATAAACAGGATGGCCTGCACCGCGATCAGACCTGCAAAAAATAACCAGACTGTCCGTATCTTGTTATGGCTCAGCAGATGGCCGATCAATAAATTTCCCAATACGCCCGCACCGCCAAAAAGCAGCATGGCCATACTGATCATCTTGCCATTCATGAGTGCCACGTTTTTAAGGTAATCGGCCATGTAACCATAACTCACGGTCATCCCGGTAATGATCAGGATAGTGGTGATGATGCTCCACCAGGTTTTTTTCTTCTTAAGAATGCCTAATTGACTACCGAATGATGGGCGTTCAGTAACAGGCATAGACGGCAAAAGAAATAACAGCGCCAGTACCGCGATCAGGTTAATCACCGCCGAAACGGCGAATGCCGCACGCCAGTCAAACAGGTCGGCAAAAAATACCGTTAACGGCACACCCAATACCGTACCCACGCTTATCCCCGAAAAGACAATAGCTACTGCTTTGGGGGCTTTGTCCGGCTCGACCGATTGGGCTGCGGTGCCCATGGCCACCGAGAAAAATATTGGATGAAAGAAGGCTGGGAGTATCCTGGCGGCCAATAGCCATCCAAAGCTGGGTGCTATCATGGAGAAAATATTGGATAAAATAAATATTCCAAGCACAACCGATAAAGCGACTTTGCGGTTAATGTGCGATACAGCCAGGGTAATAAAAGGGCCTGAAACGGCAATGGTTAAGGCGAAGGCGGTAAGCAGCCAGCCGGCTTGCGCGATAGAAACGTGAAAGCGGGCGGCCAATTCCGGCAGGATGCCGATTACGCCAAATTCTGTCGTAATAATACCGAAGACACCCAGGGCGAGAATATAAACTGTGCTCCGGTTATGCGGGTTAACCAGGTTAGATTTTTGAGCGATGTTAAGATTTGCTATGCGTTCCATTGTAGGTGTTGTTTTAAATAACCATACAAAGTTCGCAATAGGCCGGCGGCTATCGTTTGTCTTTCGTTTCGTAAATTTTGTACAAATCTGTCATTTATGCAGAAATGGTCGTACTTTCCGCCCTTTGGCGGAACTGTGAGGGATTCATGCCTTTTTGCTTCTTAAAGAATTTGTTGAAATGGCTTTCATCGGCGAAGCCCAATTCATCTACGATCTCGGAAATACGCATTTTACTGTATTGCAAACGGTTCTCGATAAGCTTGAGTTTATAATGCGCTATATAATCCTGCATAGTTTGGCCAGTATGCTTTTTGAAATAACGTCCAAGGTAACTCAGGGAAATGCCAAATTTATCGCTGATGTGTTCCGCTTTAGTCAGCTTAGGATCATAGATATTGGCCTGGATATATTGTAAAATATCGAGCGCTTTATCTTCTTTGTCTTCCGCAAACTGTTCGGGCAGATTCATTTCAATGCTTCGCCCGATGACCACCACCAAAGTGTTCACTAAGGCCAGCGTCAATTTGTCCCAGCAATTGATGCGATTAACCCGTTCCCTGATAATGGTTTCCACCATCATCTTGACAAGTGGCTTATCAGTTTCGTAACGCAATATTGATCCGGAGATCTGTTTGGCATTATACAGCAGGTATTCCATCCGTTGTACATTGTCCTTTATAATACCATTTGATTTTAGGTAAATATCGTTGAAGCGAAGGAAGAAAAACTCGGTAGTCGTTTCGATCTTAAAATCATGCAGGTCGTCAGGGGCAAAAAGGAACATATCGCCGGTACGGTAAGCATAGCGGTTATCGTTGACGCAATGTTTGCCTTCTCCGGAAAGAATGTACACCAATTCAAAAAAAGCGTTTTGTCTGGCCCGTTTTGGGAATTCATTCATTGTTTCGACGGAAACAGTGAATGGCTCATATAATTGTTCTTTTACCATTATATTTAATGATTTAGAGAAAGATTGTACAAATATAAGACTATTGATAAATAAATAAAAGGGTTCGCTACCTCATCCACACTGGCAAATCGTTGCAGTAACGAAAACGGGCGTTCTGTCTTAAAGAAATCGGCTTCAGATCCGCTTACAAACTTGGTCTTTCCTTTTAATTGTAAGTCCATGACTAAGAATACACCGGGCCCAAACCTATTTAACTAGATTGAAAAACCGAATGTAGAAGAATAATATATTTTGTTGTGTGAAAAAATAATAACCACTTATTCATCTTAAATACATACCATTGCAATAAGTTTTTAGTATTTTTAAATAACCAAATAAGCCAGTTCGTGAAACGATGAAGATG
>NZ_QAIL01000076.1 GCF_003061025.1 Pedobacter sp. HMWF019
GCATTTGTCCAGTCCTTTAAATATAAATATGTTCGTGCTAATAAGGCTGTAGCTGACCATCTGGTTGGTCTAACCTTTTCGGATGTTATTTTTAATAGTGTTGCATCCAGGTAATTTGAACTTAACATTTTCTGGGCATCTTTTAAATCTTTAACAATCTGTTCCCAAACCAACTCCTTAGATGTACGAGTCATTGATGCATTGACCTTGTAGTCAGTAGTTAACACTAAAGGAACATCACCATATAAATTAACTAAATAAAAGAAACAAAAGGCACGCATAAACAATGCCTCTCCCAAGAGTTGCTGTTTCACAGTCGGATTTAGTGTAGTGGAATTTGAAATACCTTTTATAGCTGCATTAACTATGTATAACTTAGTATATATATTACTCCAAAAAACAATACTGGATTGACTGTTCAGAGTATTGGTATAATAGCTATTAAGATCTGTGTTATTTGTAGTATTATAAAGAACAAGTTCGTCCGAAGATAAACCAGCTACAAATGAAGTACTCATCAGATCTCCAGCTGTAAGAAAATTATTACTCAGATTGGTGTAAATTCCTGTTAAAACTGCAGCAGCAGTAGCATCTTTTTGATAAATATTTGCTTCATTTAAACTAGTATTAGGGCCGTCAACTTCAACAAACTTTTTACAACTAATTGCAATTGAAATAATTATCATTAAATTCAGAAGTAAGATTATTTTTCTCGTTTTCATATCTTTTTGATTTAACAACAGAATTTTAAAGTGTTATATCTATTCCAAGCGTCAACACCCGTAAAGGAGGAAGACTATTTGAGCTTTTTGTCTCAGGATCTAACCCCAGGTAATTGGTTAGAGTAAACAAGTTTCGTCCTTGTATATTTAATATACATTTCTTTAAATGAATACTTTTCTCCCAGGCTTCAGGTATTCTCCAAGAAATTGACAGGCTATTTAGACGAATATAAGATGCGTCCGACCATACCACATCACTAGAACTCGCACTAGACCAAGAACTTACTAAATCACTACCAGAGGTTGCTCTTGATATACTGGTAATATCTCCAGGCTTTCGCCAACGATCCAGCTGCCAAATTGGTTGGTTTCCAGCCCCATATGTATTGAAAGTTCCTGTTGGGTAACTACCAAATAAATAATTTCTGGCTAGTTGTTTTGTAAACTGAAAAGATACATCAAGTTGAAAGTTCTTATAAGTAAAAGCATTTTGAAATCCTCCATAGAATCTTGGATCAGGATTCAAATTAACAATAGCATCACTATTATAAGACCCACTCGGTTGTGGGTTGAATGTTGGTTGGCCATTCTTATCAGCAAATTGATAAATCCCAGTTGCAGGATCTACGCCTAAAAAATGAAGAACCTTCTGGGTATTAACTGACTGACCTAAAATATAGGTGCTTGCATAGCTAGAATTCTCCAGATCAGGGAATTTTACAAGTTTGTTTTTGGGTAGAGTCACATTAACACTACTGTTCCATCTAAAATTCCTTCCAGAAACATTTACTGTCGAGAAGGTAAATTCCCATCCTGTGTTCTGTATTATAGCAGGAAAATTAGACGCTACGCCCGGAAATCCAGTTATGGATGGAAGCTGATAATATATCAGTTGATTGGATGATCTATTTTTTGAATAGTTGGTTGTTAGAAGAATTCTATCCTTACAAAACCCCAAATCAAGTCCTACTTGAAGTTTATTAGTCTCCTCCCATTGCAAATAGGGATTGGTTAAATTGTACGGTTGGTAGCCAATAGCTCCTTGATAGGGTGCACTTCCTCCTCCAGTAGCACTATATAAACTTAAAAAATTATAATCACTAGTTTGATCACTACCAGTCGTTCCATAACTTGCTCTTAGTTTTCCAAAACTTAACAATGTCAAATAATCTTTAATTAATGATTCATTGGAAAATACCCAGGCACCTGCTAACGCTCCAAAATTGTGAAATCGATTTTCGGACCCAAAGCGAGAACTTCCATCTCTTCTTGCTGTAAGATTAAGAATATATCTATCTTCCCAACTATAGTTTATTCGCCCGAAAACAGCATTATACTTATAAACAGCATTTGTAGATGACACTGGAGTAATTGTTGTAGCTGATGAAATATCAGACATAGCTTGTTCTGAACTAAATCCTGTTGCTTGGATTGAAGAGGCATCTCTATTTTCTTTTTGAAAAGTCGCCCCAAGCAGAACCTCTAACTTACCAACCTTGATTTTACCGTGATAATTAATTTGAGGTTCAATAGACCATGAATCTTGCTTGCTATTGCTAAAAATGGATGGCCAACGATCTATTGTTAACTGGGCTTCAGGTTTCAGAGATGTGAAGATACTGATAATATCTGAGGTCATCTTGGTATATCCAAAACTGCTTTTAATCTCCAGACCGTCTACAATGCGATAACTTAATATTGCATTCCCTATTAAGTTGTCAGTATTATTTTTAAATTTTTGGCTAAGATATCCTAATGGATTATTAAAGGTGCTTGTCCCTGTTGAATTAGGTTGAAAATTAATACTTCCATCTAAATTATATAATGCTGGGGCAACAGGTGCTAAAGTCATTGCGACGGATGTCAAATCTACGATAGGCAGTAAATTCTTATCTTCTAGATAAGATGCAAAAATTTGTATTTTAAATCTTTGATTTGAAGAAGAACTATTCAAGTTGAAGTGTACTGAACTTTTAATATCTTTATAATCCCCCGGAAATACATTTCCTTCTTGATGATAACCAGCTCCCGCTAAAAAAGTTGTCATATTATTCCCTCCTGAAACTGAAGTTTGTATATCATTATATTTTGCAGTCCCACCAATCAGTTCCTTTTGCCAGTCTGTGTATCGGCTTTTATCCCACAAGCCATTAACATCATATTCAAAACTACGTGGAGTTATCAATCCATCATTTTTAAAAGCCTCTCTTCTCATTTCCAAATATTGTTGAGAATTCATTAGATTTAATCTCCGTGTTACATTGCTCCAGCCATTCTTCACATTTGCAACAATTTTTATATCACCAGGTTTACCTTTTTTGGTGGTAATTAGTATCGCCCCGTTTGCGGCACGGGATCCATAAATCGCTGTTGCATCTGCATCTTTAAGCACATCAATACTCTCTATATCGGCTGGGTTAATAAAATTCAATGGATTACCTGCTGAATAACTACCACTAGTTCCTAAAATAGAATTACCTCCAGGCAACAATTGAGAAGTAAACGGAATTCCATCAATTACATACAAAGGGTCATTTCCACTATTTAAACTATTAGTTCCCTGTATCCTCACCTTCACTCCTGTCCCAGCAAAACCTGTTGCCTGTTCTATAAACAACCCAGGTACCCTACCTTGCAATGCCAATAGCGGATTATTCACTGGTTGCTTCTCAATTACATCAGCCTTAATCGTCGTCACATTTCCTGTACTCAACCTTCTTGTCGTTGTTCCATAAGCAATCACCTGAATCTCATCCAGCTTCGACAAACTCTGTTCTAACACCACGTTCCCCATATTTGCCGAAGCACTTACTTCCTTTGGCAAATACCCAATAAAGCTGACTATAAGCACTGCCCCTTCTTCCACGCCTCTCAAAAAGAATCTTCCATCTTTATCCGTACTCATGGCCTTTCCTGTTTTCTTCACCTTCACACTCGCCCCCGGGAGCGGACGATTCTCCGAATCCACCACACGCCCATTAGCGTCAATGCTAGCCCAGCGATTAGCCAGGCGTTCCAGAAAGGTGGGGGATTTAATCTTTATCACTATATTTTTTTGCTCTACGGCATATTCTAAGGGTTGATTTTTAAAAATAGCTTCTAATGCATCTTCCAAACTGGCTTCCTTCAATTCCACGGTTATAGGTTTGGTATTAGCCAACATATCGTCAGTATATAAAAAGCCATAGCCACTTTGTACCCTGATCTTTGTGATGAGTTGTTTTAGTGTTGCATTCTTTTCAGACAAAGTTATCTTTTGTCCGTATGTTGTGGCGCTTGCGGTGGTTAGGGCAAGCAGCAGTATCATCGTAGTTAGTTTCATAACTAACAATAGTTTAGGCGGTAGCCATGGATATAGCATACCTAGGTTAAAAGTAGATTTTTTCATACTTTTATGTCGGTTTGAGTTGATTCAAGAAACGGTTTCGCAATTGTTCTTTACCCTACCTGATCAAGATCTGGAAGGGAAGGTTAACTCAGACTTAGAGTCGGGTCGTGTTCGTAGCACGGTTCCGGCTTTTTTTATGAGCTGCCTGTGTTTTCTTTTTTAACTCGGTTGTGGTTGGTTTGCTGTAGTTGTCATGGTTGTTGGTTATTTGGTTAATAGTCGGTTAGTTCTTATTTTACTATTTATTTTACTATGATTTTCTTCCCTACGATCTCAAACTTTACAGTTCCCATTCTTTCAAAGAGCGCCAGGATCTGGGATATATTTTCTGTACGTGCTATAGCTCCTGTGTATTTTCTGGTATCTGGTGTTGTTTTGTATTCTACGTCTACGTCGTACCATCGGGCCACTTTTCTCATCACTACTTGTATGGGTTCGCTAGTGAACATAAAGGTTCCGTTTTTCCACGCAACAGCCGCTTCCAGGTTTTGAACTTCCTGAACCTGGATGTCGAAATTACGGTTACGGTCTATGGTAGATTGCTGGCCGGGTTTTAAGACCACCCCTCCAAACCTCTCTTCTCCCTTCACGTCATCTCGACGATAGGAGAGATCTCTCGTCGCTGCGCTTCCCTCGAGATGACGGACGGAGACTGACCCCTCTAGGAGCGTAGTCTTAGTATCCGGTTCATCAGCGTAACTGTTAATGTTAAAGTGCGTACCCAATACAGTAACCTCCTGATTTTTGGATTTCACTACAAAAGGTTGGAGTTTATTCTTAAATATTTCAAAGTAGGCTTCGCCACTAAGTTCAACTACCCGCTGCCCACGCCCATTAAAGCTCACAGGATAAATCAATTTAGAAGCGGCGTTCAGCCATACTTTGGATCCGTCAGGGAGCCGGATCTGGTATTGCCCCCCTCTGGGGGTTTCGATTATGTTGAGAGCCCCCTCTCTGCCTACGGCATCTCTCCCCGAAGGGGCGAGAGGTTGCGAAGAGTATATTACCTGCCCGTCAGCGGTTTTTGTAATCTCCACTCCTGCTTCCTTAGCGAGTTCGCCGTTGGCGGCATCGGTTAGAGACAAGCGCTTGCCGTTTGATAGGATGAGGTAGGCTTTGTTGCCACCAGGCTTTATGTCGTTAGCTAACAGATCTCTCGTCGTTGCACTTCCCTCGAGATGACGGGGAGCATAATAAGATGTATAAAAGAAAACACCCAAGCCAACCACCAACAGAACAGCTGCGGCAGCAGCAATGTGTTTCCATAGTTTATATGTCTTTTTATCTGCAGCCTGTCCTTGTATATATGCCTGTAAGTTTGAACTGATTTTCTGATCGGCTTTTTTCACAGCCTCTGCATCTGGTAAAATATGACTTTGTTCTAAATCAATTAGAAACCATTGCTCCACCAGCAAACGCTCTTCCGGGCTTGCTGTTCCCTGATGGTATTTGGAAATTAATTCTTCTGCCTGGTATTTCTTGTTCATATATCTAACCGGATTATAGTCCCGCTTATATACATGTAGGTTAATTCCGCATAAATCCCAGATGAAATGAAAAAAAATTAAACTTTTCTTTTATACCAATACACCAGCATAAATCCCAATGCGACGACCGTTCCAAATACTGAAGGCAAAAATTGGCTGTATGGATGGTATTGAGGCAAAACTGTTCCTGTAAAAGCGGAAAGCAATGCAGTAAAAGCGCTCACCATCTTTAAAATATGTTCATACATCCACATGTGCTGATAGGTCTTTTTGCTCAGCAGATATCTGCCCAAATCATAAACAACAACCAACACCAGATAACCTACCGTACTGTAAATGATAACCGGCGACCAGATCATACCGATGGACTTGAAGTAGTACACAAAGAAGAAAACAGACAATATTGAAAGTACAGCGGCTGCAACATCAAGCAGCCTGGGTTTATTAATCCTGTTGCGCATTACTCTAAACCCGGAAAACCCCAGATAACCACTAAGCAGCGTGATCACCGGCAAAAAACTGTTCCGTTTAAAGATGAACACGCCCAACAGGCCTGTTAAAATGACAATGGACAGTAGCCAGAGGAATAAACGCCCTGAACTACGGTGTCGTTTTCCGCCCTTTGCAGCAAAAAGGATAAATAGACCGATGAGCAAGGCAGAAGACCCGGCAAGAACGTGGATCACAATGTTCGTTTTGTGAAATAAAGAAAAGATATCCATAGTGTTTTTTAGGCAAAGGAGCGCAACTGCTACAAAACATGCGCCCTATAATGTAGGACGGGACGCCTATTTTACAGTTTTTCCTGCCTTTGGTATTCCAATGGACTTGATCCAACCTGTTCTTTAAATATCCTGTTAAAGGCCGACTTTGATTTAAACCCACATTCAAAGGCAATCCCAAGAATGGAAAGATGGACAAAAGCCGGGTCAAGCAATTTCACTTTCACAGCCTGCACACGATAGGCATTAACAAAGGTAAAAAAGTTACTCCCCGACCGCTGGTTGATCACCTGGGAAAGCTGATTGGGGCTCACCTTTAGCTGGGCAGCCAGGACAGACAAACTAAGATCATCGGATAGATAAGGACGCTCTGTTTCCATATGCTCAACCAGTGATTGATAGATTTCTTCAACAGCCCGTTCATCCAGACCTGAATTTCGATAAGGAACTGCACCCCCTGCTGGCTCTGGCAGTATATCCTTTTCTATCCCGATCAATACCGTGCCCTGCCTGATTCCAAGATAACCAATCAAAAATATATACCCGGAAAGCACTGCCCCAACAACACTGAATAAATCATCTGGCCCCAGGGCGGTTTTTCCAAAACGAATGAGCAGAAAAAGGCCTATAAAAAGTACCAGTATAGAGATGACCAGCCACTTGAGCCAGTTCAGGGTAATCTTTTCCGTATAAGAATATTGCGCAGAAAGACTGCGCTGGTACCTGATCAGTGTAACTACTCCCCATATCGCATAGCCTCCAGGTATAATGGCCATAGGAATGGTAAAAACATAGAGCACCAACCCAGGAACCTGGGGGCCAAAATGCGGATAACCCTTCAAGACCGCTATCTCCGGGCCATAGTTAAATTTAAACCATAGGGTAATGAACCAATAAATAACAACAGGCAGAAAATAGAGCAAGGCAAAACCTATAGTTAAGTTCTTTCCAAAAGACAAAGTCCTGATGTACTGGTAAAGCATTGGTGCACTGATAAGTGGAATAGAAAAGGCCAAAACCCCAATAAAACCAGTAGTTACCGGAGCCCCAGAAAAACCATCGTAGTAAAACAGCAACTGAAGGGATACCAGGAGCAGCCAGGCCATCAGCCATTTATCTGCTAAGGGGTTCCGCGTCTTAGAACCCAGCAACAAGATCTGAAAAAAGCCCTGAATAAAACCAGTAAATAATATGGCTCTGAGTAGCATTCTAAAGATGATGAAGGAACAACAACAATGCAAATGCCCCAATCTTCGATTTAAGCAGCCTTAACGCATTATTGGCCTGGTTATGGGCGGTTTTCTCAGAGATGTTTAACCGCAGGCCAATCTCTTGATAGCTCAGGTTTTCTTTGTAACTCATCAAAAAAACGGCTTTCATTTTCTCCGGCAGTTTGTTTATTTGCTCTTCTACAAAAGCCATCAGTTCTTTTTCAGCAATCTGGTTATCTGTAACCCAATCTCCCTCGTCTATAAACAACTGGAACGATTCTGCATAATCTGTTCTTACTTTTTGCTTATCTATCCAGTCAAAAAATTTATACCGCAATGCCGTAAACAGATAAGCAACGATAGAGGACTTAAAAACCAGTGTTTCTCTCCTGTCCCAAAGCGAAATTAAGATTTCCTGTACCAAATCGGCGGCCAGCTCTTCATCTTTTACAATTTTGCAGGCATATACATAAAGTTCTCCTTTATACCGGTTGTAGATCTCGGTAAACGAGGCAGAGTCTCCTTCCTTTAATAAGGAGATCAACTGATTATCCTGAAGTGCTGCGTAAGAAACCATAGCCAATGATCTATTTTGCTTAAATTACCCTTAATTTACTTATTTTCTTTTAATTGTAAGATGAAGCCCCTTACAAAACTTTCAACAATAGTATGTATTTCAATTGAATATGTGGTTATTAAATTTTCATTTCACCTAAAATATTCTATTTAAGCTATAGTTTAAAGCAAAATTTTGATAAAAATTAGGGCTGGTTTGCCCTTAATCAATACGATACAGGTCAGTTA
>NZ_QAIL01000007.1 GCF_003061025.1 Pedobacter sp. HMWF019
GATTACATTTTATTATAATTTTCTATGAAAGTCGCTTTAATTACAGGCGTTACCGGTCAGGACGGCGCATACCTTGCAGAGTTCTTATTAAAAAAAGGATATTTTGTGCATGGGCTTAAAAGACGTTCTTCTCTTTTTAATACAGAACGAATTGACCACCTGTACCAGGATCAGCATGAAAATGGAGTGAATTTCAAACTGCATTTTGGTGACCTGACCGATTCTACCAATTTAATCCGCATCATTCAGGAAACCCAGCCAGACGAAATTTATAACCTGGCGGCGATGAGCCATGTTCATGTGAGCTTTGAAATGCCGGAATATACGGCCAATGCCGATGGCATAGGAACTTTAAGGTTGCTGGAAGCGGTGCGTATTTTAGGTTTAGAAAAGAAAACGAGAATATATCAGGCATCTACTTCAGAACTTTACGGATTGGTTCAGGCCGTTCCACAAAGTGAAACCACACCTTTTTATCCACGTTCACCTTATGCGGTGGCTAAGATCTATGGGTATTGGATTACGGTAAACTATCGTGAAGCTTATAATATGTTTGCCTGCAATGGAATTTTATTTAACCATGAAAGCCCTTTAAGAGGAGAAACTTTTGTAACCCGTAAAATTACCCGTGCAGCGGCAAAGATTGCTTTAGGTTTGCAGAATTGCCTGTACCTGGGGAATTTATCTGCTCAACGCGATTGGGGGCATGCAAAAGACTATATTGAAGCCATGTGGCTGATCTTGCAACAAGATAAAGCAGAAGATTACGTTATTGCTACAGGAATTACAACAACTGTCCGGGATTTTGTAAGAATGAGTTTTGCAGAGCTTGGAATTGAGATAGAGTTTTCTGGAAAAGACGAGAATGAAAAAGGGGTGATCATTGATGTAGACCAGCAAAAAGTGAAGGAGTTGGGGCTGAATGATACTTACCTGAAATCAGGTACAACGGTTGTTAAAGTAGATCCAAAATATTTTAGGCCTACAGAAGTAGACTTATTATTGGGCGATCCAACCAAATCAAAAACACAATTGGGCTGGTCTCCAAAATACGATCTGCCTGCATTGGTAAAAGATATGGTGGTTTCCGATCTGCATCTGATGAAAAAAGATGAATACCTTAAGGACGGCGGATTTAAGACGCTGAACTATTTCGAATAATATATTAGAAATGCCCGATCTAATCGGATACCTATGAAAAGAACACTTACCCTATTCCTCCTCCTAATAACAAGTTGTTTGGTTTATATAACACGGCTTTCGGCCCAAACCACAACGAATTATGCCAATGTCAAAGTAGATGAACTGTCTGATGCACAGATTAGGCAAATGATGGAAAGAGCAGAGTCTGTGGGCTATACCGATGCACAGCTGGAACAAATGGCTGCGGCGCAAGGAATGAAATCGGACGAGATTCTGAAGCTAAGGGCAAGGGTAGAGAAGATCAGGAAACAAAACCCAGATTCAACGACAGGTTCAAAGAAAAAAACAGATCAGGGAGACGATACAGAAGACAGCCGTCAGTATCTGGGCGATAAGAATCAGGGGAAGAAAAAGGACTCTCTTGATAAAGCAGACCTGCTGCAAAAGGATTTAATGGGTATTGTTAAACCTAAAATATTTGGTTCAGAGTTGTTTAAAAACAGCGAAATCACTTTTGAACCGAATTTAAGAATGGCTACCCCCAGAAGTTATGTGATTGGGCCAGATGATGAGTTATTGATTGATTTGACAGGAGATAATGAGGCCAATTATCGTTTAAAGGTAAGCCCTGATGGTAGCATTCGTTTACAATATGTAGGGCTGGTTTCTGTAGCAGGCTTGTCTATGGAACAGGCAAGTGCCAAATTGAGAGGACTAATGTCTAAAACCTATCCGGCATTACGTTCCGGACGTTCCAATATAACGGTTAATCTGGGCAATATCAGAAGCATTAAAGTTGTCTTAACAGGAGAAGTCGTTAAGCCAGGTACCTATACTTTACCTTCTTTAGCTACTGTGTTTAATGCATTGTATGCTTCCGGTGGTCCAAATGATAATGGATCTTTCCGTAACATTCAGGTGATTCGGAACAACAGGATTGTAAGTACCATTGATGCCTATGACTTCCTGGTTAATGGCATCCAAAAAGGAAATATTCGCTTACAGGACCAGGATGTGATCAATATTCCGGTATATAAAACACGTGTAGAAATTATAGGTGAAATTAAAAGATCTGCCTTGTACGAAGTGGTGAAAGGGGAAACTTTTCAAAATGTATTGGATTTTGCAGGTGGCTTTAACATGCAAGCCTATACTGCCAAGGTTAAAGTTTTCCAGAATACGGCTAAAGAAAGACGTTTAACAGATATAGCCGCTGCAGAGTTCAGCACATACACACCTAAGAATGGAGATAAATATGTGGTAGAAGGCATCCTGGATCGTTTTGAAAATCGTGTAGAAATCATTGGGGCAGTATTTCGTCCGGGTCAGTATGAACTGGAAAAGGGTTTAACCTTAAAGGGGCTTATCAAAAAGGCAGATGGTTTAACAGAAGATGCCTTTTTGAACAGGGGTTATATCAGCCGTTTAAATCCGGACAATACACAAGCCTTGATCTCTTTTGACGTGGCTAAAATTGTTGCCGGTACAGATGGAGATATTCCTTTGCAAAGGGAAGATAAGATCACGATATCTTCTTTATTTGATCTTAGGGACGAATATAAAGTAAGTATCCAGGGAGAAGTGAGAGCGCCGGGATCATTTGACTATGCCGATAACATGAATCTGGAAGATGTGATCCAAATGGCAGGTGGTTTTAAAGAAGGAGCAACGCCTAATCGCATAGAGATTTCCAGGCGGATCAAAAACAGTGATGCAACTTCTGCATCAGCGAGAACCGCAGAGGTGTTTACAGTGAATGTGGATCAGAATCTTAAATTAGGCGAAAAATTTGTGTTGAAGCCATTTGATGTGATTTCTGTTCGCAGTTCAGAAGGTTACCAGGTGCAGAAACAAGTGAAACTGGAGGGGGAAGTTCTTTATCCTGGCATTTATACCATTACGAACAAAAATGAGCGGATCTCCGATTTGATCAAAAGGGCAGGAGGTTTAACACCCATAGCATACGTTTCTGGAGCCTCTTTGAAAAGGCCAGGTGCAGAAAAGATGAATTCTAAAGATAAAAATGCGATCAATAATAACGAGGAAGAAGAAAAAAAGCTTTTAGGACTTAAACGTGCTCAGGAGGCGGGTGTAAAGGATACGCTTAGGGCAGATGTAGAACAAAAGCTGATCCAGTCGGATTTGGTAGGGATTGACTTGGATCGGATTCTTAAAAAGCCGCTTTCTAAAATAGACTTGATTGTAGAAGATGGTGATGTAATCCGTGTACCAAGACAATTACAAACGGTTAAAGTTACAGGTGAGGTTTTAAATCCCAATAACATTGTATATTCATCAAATAAAGGGTTTAAGCAATATGTAAGCGGTGCAGGTGGTTTTACCACTAATGCTTTAAAAAGTGGCGCCTATATCAAGTATGCAAATGGTTCTGTTGAGTCTGCAAAAAAGTTTTTGTTTTTTAACAATTATCCAAAGGTGAAACCTGGGGCCGAAATTCTGGTTCCTAAAAGGGCAGAGAGAGAAAGACTGACTGCACAAAGTTGGATTGGAATAGGTACGGCTGTAGCCTCGTTGGCAGCAATAGTTGTTAGTTTGTTAAGATAGGGAGGATTGGAAGAATGACAAAAGAAAGCGTGCATGACAATTCAAAAAATAGGAATAAAGAAATTTCCCTTAAAGAACTTATTTTAAAACTTAGAGAGGGATTTCGGTATCTATTATCTAAATGGCTAATCATTTTAATATGTGGAATTGGCGGTGGCATTTTAGGCTTAGTTTATTCTTACTATAAGAAGCCAATTTATTGTGCTACAACTACATTTGTTCTAGAAGATGAAAAAGTAGGAGGGATGGGGTCTTTAGCTGGCTTGGCTTCTATGGCAGGAGTCGATTTAGGAAGCGGGGGAGGTGGTATTTTTCAAGGCGATAATATCTTTGAATTATATAAATCTAGGATTATGATTGAAAAAACATTATTAACTCCAGTTGATTATAATGGTAAGAAACAGTTATTAATAGAGCGTTATATTGATTTCAATAACCTTAAGAAATCTTGGAATAATAAACCTGAACTTTCAAATATTGAATTTAGTTTAAAAATAGGTGAAAAGTTTAGTCGTTTACAGGATAGCATCTTAAGGGATATTGTCTTAGATATAAATAAAAATTATCTCGATGTCGCGAAACCAGATAAGAAGTTGAGCATCATAAAAGCTGATGTAAGGTCGAAAGATGAATTTTTTGCGAAAGCTTTTAATGAGCAGATTGTTAAAAATGTAAATGATTTTTACATACAGACAAAGACAAAAAAATCGCTAGAGAATGTGAAGATTTTACAGCAAAAGGCAGATTCTGTCAGGTCAGTAATGAATGGAGCCATTTATTCAGCCTCTGCTGTAGTTGATGCGACACCAAACTTAAACCCAACAAGGCAAACCCAACGAACAGCACCGGTACAA
>NZ_QAIL01000616.1:0-4420 GCF_003061025.1 Pedobacter sp. HMWF019
AATCGAACTTACGGCTAAAATCTGCCAGTGTCTGCGCAGACAATTGTCTGATCAGCGCGTTCTCCGTATCAACATATAAGTTATCCAAATGTTTGTTAATTTGCTTACCTACCGGGCATTGGGGATTTGGTGTATTTTTAAGATTACCCAATAAGGAATTTTGTCTTACCGAATTGTAAATCTCTCCTAATGTGATATTCTGTGCAGATTTTGCTAAATAACTTCCTCCATTCTTACCTTCTTTACTCAATACCATTCCGTGATTTCGAAGGTTACTTAGCTCTTTTCTCACCAGTACCGGATTGATATTAATACTTCCCGCAATATAATCTGAAGACAGAACTTCCCCATTGGCTTTATCCAGCAGGGTAAGGATGTGTAAGGAAATGGCAAATCTTCCGTTGTTCATTCTGTAATTTTATTTATTACAGTACAAAGGTAAGCCAATTATCCTAAAAACAAAAAATATCATGAAAAATTTACCGGATCTGACCTTCCCCTCTGACAATCCATTTATAACTGCACAGTTCTTCCAGCCCCATTGGACCTCTGGCATGCAGTTTCTGCGTGGAAATACCAATCTCTGCACCCAAACCAAACTGGCCACCATCTGTAAATGCGGTAGAGGCATTTGCATATACCGCAGCGGCATCTACCTGGTCCAGGAACAACCCGGTATTGGCCAGATTGTCTGAAACAATGGCTTCACTATGTTTAGAACTATGAGCACTAATGTGATCAAGGGCTTCGTCTATATTTTTTACGGTTTTGACAGCCATTTTATAGGAGAGGAACTCTGTACCAAAATGTGTTTCTTCTGCCAGTTTAAGTAGTTGTTCCGGATAATGGCCTTCTAAATGATGATAAGCTCTTTCGTCGGCAAATATTTCTACCTGCTGCTCCTGTAAAGGTTCAACAAGTTTAGCCAGGTCCTTTAACCGGTCCTGGTGAATCAGCAAACAATCGAGGGCATTACAAACACTTACCCGTCGTGTCTTTGAATTGAAAACAATTCCTTTTCCTTTGGTCAGATCTCCTTCGAGGTCAAAATATACATGGACAATACCAGCTCCAGTTTCAATAACCGGTATTTTACTATTTTCGCGAACGTAGTTGATCAATTGCTGGCTTCCCCTCGGAATCAGCACATCCACATAGCCTGTAGCATGGAGTAAGGCATGTGTTGCAGCTCTTTCTGTAGGCAAAAGACTAACCACATTGATATTGATGCCCTCCACCCCCAGCGCGCTATGAATAACCTCCATAATAGCTTTATTAGAGTGCTCAGCATCACTTCCTCCTTTAAGGACACAGACATTACCTGTTTTAAAACATAAGGCAAATACATCCAGAGTTACATTTGGGCGGGCTTCATAGATCACACCGATCACACCAAGAGGCACCCTCACTTTAGATATCAGCAAGCCGTTTGGCCTGGACTTTTCTTCCAGGACCTCTCCCAATGGATTTTTTAATGCAGAAACATTCCGTATATCAGCTGCGATATCAGCAATCCTTTCCGGGCTCAGTTTAAGCCTGTCATATTTAGGATCTTCAGGATCCATCTTGTCCAGATCCTGTTGATTGGCCTGCAGGATAAAATCTGTTTTGAGTTCAACAGCATCGGCCAGATTAAGCAGCAAATTATTGATCTGAGTATTGTTGAGACGGGACAAATCCCTGGTGGCTTTTAAACTGTTCTGAAAATAAATCGTATAATCCATAAAATTGGTGTATGTTCCTTAGATCAATAGCTAAAGAACGGCATAAAAATAATTGTAATGAACCAATGGGCGCTGGCCTTTTTCGCCCACTCTTTCTCTCGCTTTATCAGATCCATATTCGGCAATACCCAAACCAATCAAAACGTCGTGCTCATCAACTAATTTAATGATATCCCCTTTTTGGAACTCTGACTGCACATTTACAATGCCTACTGGTAGTAAACTACTGGCCTTTCCTGAAATCAGTGCTTGTTTGGCACCTTCGTTCAATTTAACAATCCCAGTTGCTGAATTTTCGGAGTGCGCAATCCATTTCTTTTTGCCGGAAGTGATTTTCTCTGGCAGGAACTGTGTATGCACTGTCTGACCCGAAAACACATCAAGAATGATGTTCTCTTTCTTTCCGTTTGCGATATGTACAGGTATCCCCAACTTTGCAATCTTCTGTGCCATGGAAAGTTTAGTGACCATTCCCCCTCTTCCAAATCCAGACTTGGAAGTGGTAATAAAGGATGATATGTGGTTAGAACCTGGCTCTACCCTTTCTATTACTTTGGTCCCAGCCGCCTTTGGGTCGCCATCATAAATACCATCTACATTAGAAAGAATAAGCAATGCGTCCGCGTTCAGCATAGAGGCCACCAGACCGGCAAGTTCATCGTTGTCGGTAAACATCAGCTCTGTAACAGAGACTACATCATTCTCATTCACAATGGGGACAACATGGTGTTGCAATAAAATCTCTAAACAGTTTTTGATATTGAGGTAATGCATCCGGTCTCTAAAATCTTCTTTAGTGACCAATACCTGAGAACACAATAAGTCGTGTTGCTCAAACAGCTGCATATAGGTATTGATCAATTTGATCTGACCGATGGAAGCCAGAAGCTGGCGGGCGGCTACCGTGTTTTGTTTTTCCTGAACTTTAATAAGACTTCTTCCGGAAGCGACTGCTCCTGAGGAAATTACAATAACCTCTACACCTTTCTTTTTCAGGCTGGACAACTGGGAAACTAAATGCTCGATCCTTTCCAAATCTGGCAGGCCATTCTCTCGCGTTAATACATTTGATCCGATTTTAATAACAACCTTCCGATAGCTGGCTTTCATGAAGGCTAATGTAGCAAATTTTGATAAAAATAAAACAAGCTGACTGGGAAATAGAAAGCGTTGAGAGCGTCTGCTGGTCTATTATAAGATCAATAACCTCGGGTTGATCTTCTTGGTAGAACGTACCGTAGCTTGTATCTTATCTTTAATT
The DNA here is from genome assembly GCF_003061025.1 of Pedobacter sp. HMWF019. GTDB lineage: Bacteria > Bacteroidota > Bacteroidia > Sphingobacteriales > Sphingobacteriaceae > Pedobacter. The sequence goes on from NZ_QAIL01000616.1 coordinate 2,986, forward strand.
TTTCCACCTAAATCTTTTGATTTTTCCAGATCTTCTTCGTTTTTCTCTGCGGGCTGAATTTTATGTAAACTTTTCATAGGGTATAGTATTGGAGTTTTTTTATATCCAGACAACAGCTGCTGCTATTAAAAGTTTTATTCGCTTTGTTTTCCTTACATTCTTTTTACAGAACTATACAGAGATTCGGCAATCAATGAAAAATCGTCGTTAAAATGATGGTTTCCCGGGAGAGAAACGACCTTTATTCCCAAGGCTGAAAACTTACGTTGCACTTCCTGATCTTCTTCCGCTCCAAAGAAACAAACCGGGTTTAGATTTTTGATCTTTTTCACTTCTGCAAGTACATTGTAGGTATCCTCATCAGACCCCATACTGAGCATATCACTGATATGGATTTCAAAATCGGCTGTCACATCTGGTGAAAGCACGGTAATCCCCGCAAGATTCCCTTTGAGTCCCTGAGGCAAACGGGCAGCAATAAAAGGAACAACAGAGGCACCGAAAGAATAGCCTGCCAGCATAAAAGTCTTCTTATCAAACAATTGCATATAATGGATCAGTACCCTGGAAATGTCTGAAGTTACACCATCAGGTGTTTTTGCATTCCAAAAATATTTTTGTGCGTCAAGTCCAATCACCGTAATTCCTCTCCTGGCTATAGCTTCTGCCAGGGACTGGTCAAAGCTCGTCCAGCCCCCGTCCCCGGAGATCATCATCATCAGAGGCAGGTTGTTTTTTTGAGGAGCAGACTCTACTGTAAGCGCCATGTCGGAAGGTAAGGCCATCATGGTTTTTACTTCTGAAATCTGCAGGCCTGACTTTGCTGTCTTGAGTTCATTAAAGGAGGGGGAATTCAGTATCTTTTTATAAGCCGCATTAAACGATGTAAACCAACCGGTTGAAGCCAAAAAGCCATGTCCTACTTTGGGAAGGGCGACCAGTTCTGCCATAGGCATATCTTTTAGAAAAGCCTCGGTAACCGCATACGGGCAGCTCTTATCTTTTAATCCGTTTAATACAATAAAGGGTGCTGTTAAATTTTTGGTTCTTTCCAGGTAAATAGAAATGCCGGGTTTTAATATGTGATAATTTAGTCCGCTCCCTTTGCAAAGTGGTTTTCTGATGTCCATATCCGGAGAGAAACCGATGCCAATAGCTCCTTTAAATGTATTGGCTGGCGCCTGCGCAAGAATACCATATACGTAAGTAGCTCCATAGGAGTAACCAATAAGCACGGGCTTAAAATAGGTTCTGAACTTATATTTCTTCTGAATCATCAGGCTCAGCTGTTCTAAATCAGCAGCAGGATAATAACATTTGGCGCCTGATCTTGCCAAGCCCATATTATAGGTTTTGGCATCTATACCTAATACCAGCGCCCCCTGACGGGCTATGTTTTTGGCCATATTGATCACTCCGTGCTGCCATCCCCCAT
>NZ_QAIL01000616.1:4430-5084 GCF_003061025.1 Pedobacter sp. HMWF019
GGATGATACAGAATGATTTTTCCGAATTTTCCATAGTGAATAGAATCTACAGAAATAGCGGAGGCCCCTAATCTACAGACGAACAAAAAGATAAATAGCACTAAAGAATTCTTCATCAATGGTTTCATAAAAAATGTTTGGCTGATTTTAATGCACAAGGATACTAAATAATATAGGAACTGAGAAGATTTCGTACTATTGCATCTGTGGAAACAAATAAGAATAAACCCGTTGTTTTGGATAAGAAAGCTGCATTGGCCAAAGCCGAGCATTACTGTGCTTACCAGGAACGTTCTCAATATGAAATCAGGAACAAACTTTACGACTGGGGCTTAAAAACAGCAGAGGTTGAAGAGCTGATTTCTGAATTGATCGTTACCAATTTCCTAAACGAGGAGCGCTTTGCTAAAGTATATGTATCTGGCAAATTTAACATCAAAAAATGGGGTAAGATCAAAATTAAACAGTCCCTTAAATTAAAGCAGGTTCCAGACAAAATGATCACCAAAGCACTAAACACAATAGATTCTGGTGATTATTTACAAACTTTGCTTGAACTGGCGGAAAAAAAAGCGAAGCTGATTACCGAGAATGATGCGTATAAAAAGAAATATAAGCTGATTACCTATCTGATGGGGAAAGGCTTTGAAAATA
>NZ_QAIL01000077.1 GCF_003061025.1 Pedobacter sp. HMWF019
ATATATAGGCGTTTGCTGCTTGAACATATCGATCATTTCAATCATAAATTCAGCACTGTCTCCAGACATATCCTTCAAATAAGAAAGATCAAGCGGCAAGTTATTTTTTTTTAAGTCGATCATTAAACAAAACTAATAAATTATACTTTTATGACTGGCAGATTATCTGCCAAACTTTTTAATATTTCTGAAATTTTCATCCCTAAAACAGGATGCATGACATCTCCGGCTATTTCAGCCAGTGGTACCAACACAAATTTACGGTACTGCATTTGAGGGTGCGGAACTTGAAGCCGATCGGGAATATCTATAATTTCATTGCCATATAGAATCAGGTCAATATCAATCAATCTTGCCCCCCATTTTTCATGCCTTACCCGTCCAAGCTCTTTTTCAATTGACAGTACCTTTTCCAATACGTCCTCCGCAGTTAATCCAGTTTCTACTTCAACCGCAACATTTAGAAAAGAGGGTTGGTCTTCCTTTCCCCAGGCAGCGGTTTCATAAAAAGAGGAAATTCCCTTTACAACCCCAACATCTTTCTTAAGATAACCAATTGCATCCGTAATAAGCTGATGTCTCTCACCTAAATTACTTCCGAGTAACAAATAAACAGTTTGTCTATCCAATAGCATATATATGGCAACATTTTATAATACGCTCTAAAGTTAGGAAACATCTCGGAGCTTATTGCGTTTTGTAACCTGAAGCTGTTATAGGATTCCTATATTTACAAAATAATTCGCCTTTAATATGAAAGATTTTTTCAAGTATGTTTTTGCTACAGTTCTTGGTTTTGTGATTTCCATTGTCCTGATTAGCTTAGTTTTCGTAGCCATTATAGTTGGCATTGTCTCCTCTATAAGTGAAGATAAAAAGATCCCTGTAGAAAGTAACAGCGTTCTGTATTTAAATCTTGATCAAACCATCAAAGAACGCACCCTCAATAAACGTTTTGAAAATCTTCCGGTAATAGGCTCTGGCGAAAAAAGCATTGGTTTCAATGATTTGATCAGAGGCATTAAAAAAGCAAAAACAGATGAGAACATTAAATGCATTTATCTTAATGTAAGCGCACCTGGCGCAGGCAAGGCTACGCTTAAAGAGATTAGGGATGCGCTGGTTGATTTCAAGTCCAGCAGAAAACAAATCATTGCGTATAGCGAAGTCTACTCACAGGACGCTTATTACCTTGCCTCTGCTGCCAGTAAAGTATACCTCAATCCTCAGGGAGCATTGGAGTTTAAAGGTTTCAGTTCAGAACTGATGTTTTTTAAAGGTGCTCTGGAGAAACTTGGTGTTGAAGCACAGATCATACGTGTTGGAAACTATAAGAGCGCTGTAGAGCCCTTTATCACAGATAAAATGAGTGATTACAACCGCCAGCAGGTTACGGCTTATGTAGGTGGCCTATACAATACCTTTCTGGAAGGAATATCTCAAACCAGGAACATTCCAAAAGATAGCCTGTTCTCCTGGGCAAACAATTATAAGATCCAGCTTCCGCAGGATGCTTTAAATGCGAAAATGATAGACGGATTGAGATACAAAGACGAAATCATTGCTGAACTCAAAACGCTGAGCGGAACAGAAAAAGGCAACAATATGCGTACGGTGACCATCAATGACTACGCAGAGAACCTGAGTCAGGACACACCTTCTGCCAAAGATAAAATTGCAGTTGTATATGCTAATGGAGATATCACCGGTGGTGAAGGTGACGATAATTCTATAGGATCTGAAAGAATTTCAAGAGCCATCAGAAAAGCCAGAGAAGACAGCAGTATCAAAGCCATCGTTCTTAGAGTAAATTCGGGAGGAGGCAGTGCACTGGCATCTGATGTAATCTGGCGAGAAATCATCCTTAGTAAAAAAGTAAAACCTGTTATCGCTTCTTTTGGCGATGTTGCCGCGTCAGGAGGGTATTATATCGGTTGTGCAGCAGATTCTATCTTCGTTCAACCAAATACAATCACCGGCTCTATTGGCGTTTTTGGTATTATTCCTAATTTCCAAAATTTACTGAACAATAAGTTGGGCATTACCTTTGATGGGGTTAAAACTGGAAAGTACGCAGATATCATGAGCGTAAATCGTCCTTTAACTTCTGGAGAACGTTTTATTATTCAAAACGATGTCAACCATGTCTATGACAGTTTCATTACCAGAGTAGCAGATGGACGTAAAAAGACAAAAGAATATATTAACTCTATTGGAGGAGGCCATGTTTGGGTTGGCACAGACGCTGTGAAAAACGGCCTTGCAGACAGATTAGGAAGTTTTAATGACGCGCTTGTTGCTGCAGGAAAAAAGGCAAAATTAAAGGAATACCGGGTTGTTGAATATCCTGAAAAAATGGATCCATTCAAATCATTGATTGAAAATACAACAGACAAGATCAAAGTATATTATGCCAAACAGGAATTCGGAGACAATTACTTCCTGTATCAGCAAATGAAAAAAGCCATCATCAATTCTGGCTTGCAGGCAAGAATGCCATTTGAAATCAAAGTACAGTAGCTTTTTGCTACTGTACTTTTCTCCATCCCGGATGGATGGTTAAATAAGTATTGTTTACCGATTCATTTTTAGGGTGAATGGTCATTGCTCTTGTAAAGTACTGGTCATTTGCCCTTTTTACATCAAAGGCCAAACCTTCCTTTTGGGAATCGTACACATACAAGGTGTCTTTTTTCGAGTTGTCCACATACATAGAAACCTGTTTGAGAGAGGGCAATCGCTGGATAGTATGCCCCAAATCCGCATTGTTCTGCAGGCCATTCTTCGTTGCATATCCGCTTGTATTAACCATTACCTGCCTCACGACCTTTGAAGACATTGTACTGTCTTTATAGGTGGAATAAATTGCCATTTCACCATTATCTGATCCGCTTTCACCATCTTTCATCTTCCATATTGACCATGCCTTACCCATAGCTGCATCGCCGTCATCAGGTTTACCAAGTAATTTAAATACTTCTTCCATATCCTGTCCAATGCTTATTTTCCCCATTTGTTTGCCAGGCACCACCAGTTGTGGGTCTCCTATTGTGGGTATTCCTGTTTCCCTTAATGCAGTTGTCGCTTGTTCTTTATCCGTTGAATCTTTCTGATCAACAGCTCTTTTATTAGAATGGCTGCAACCCGTATTCAGCGCAAGCAACCCGATACAAACCAGTTTTATGTTATTCATCAGATATATTTTTATTTTCAACAAGAAAGAACAAAAAACTGTGCCACGATTGCTTAAACAAAAAACAAAGCTTTTTTTTAACTTAGCAGTCCATGGAAAACAAGACCATATCCCGTACGCTTCGTTTGCTTTCCCAATTGATGGAATTGCATAATGAGAACTCATTTAAGATCAAATCTGTAGCTAATGCTGCTTTTAAAATAGACAAACTCCCTTTTGCAATCAAAGATAAAAACCTGGAAGATATTGAAAAAATAGATGGTCTGGGTAAAAGTATTTCTTCAAAAGTTTGGGAATTATTAAACAAAGGAACCATGACCGATCTGGACAATATTCTAAAGGAAACACCTGAAGGTATTGTAGATATGCTTGGTATTAAAGGCATCGGCCCAAAAAAGATTGTTGTGATCTGGAAAGATCTGGGCATAGAAAGCATTGGAGAGCTGTATTATGCCTGCAATGAAAACCGCTTAATTGAAGCCAAAGGTTTCGGTTTAAAGACCCAAGAGGAAATTAAAAAAGTAATTGAATTCAGCATGGCTGCCCAGGGAAAATTTCTCTATGCGCGTGCCGAAGGATTAGTTAATAAGCTATTTGCTGATTTTGCATTATGGCTAAACCAGTTTAAGAACGAACCACTTCTAGGTATCGGAGGAGATTACCGCCGCTGCCTGGAGATCATTGAAGAAGTTTCCTTTCTGATTGGTGCAGATTCACCTGAAGAAGTTATAGATCAGCTGGACAATTTTGAACCTCTGTCTTTTCTGGAGCAAACAGATGGCTCTTTTGTTGCCGACAGCCCTTTCGGTCTAAAAATAAAACTTCAGATTACAGAGAAAAATTCATTTTATCTGGACTGGTTTGTCTTAACCGGAAATGAGAAACATGTTACCGAAGTATTGGAACAGGCAGGACCTGGTCCTTTTACCAGCGAGCAATCTATTTATGAGATGGCAGGGTTAGCTTATGTAGAACCTGAACTGCGGGAAGGCTTAAATGAACTGGAACTGGCAAGAGCAAATAAATTGCCCCTTATGCTCACAGGACAGGATCTCAAAGGAAGCCTGCACAACCACTCTACCTGGAGTGATGGTGTACATACACTTGAGGAAATGGCATTGTTCTGCAAAGAAAACCTCAAACTGGAGTACCTGGGCATTTGCGACCACTCCAAATCGGCCTTTTATGCCAATGGCCTAAATGAACAACGAGTTTACGCTCAACATCAGGAAATTGATGCCCTAAATCAAAAACTTGCTCCTTTCAGAATATTTAAAGGTATTGAAAGTGATATCCTAAATGATGGCTCCCTGGATTACAGTGAAGAGATTCTTAAAACTTTTGATTTTGTAGTGGCTTCTGTGCACAGCAATCTAAGAATGGATGAAGAAAAGGCGACAGCCAGGTTAATCAAGGCTATTGAAAACCCTTATACGACGATCCTGGGACACCCAACCGGAAGACTTCTTTTGAGTAGAAAAGGTTATCCTATAGATTATAAAAAAGTAATCGATGCCTGCGCTGATAATGGGGTAGTCATAGAAATCAACGCCAATCCGCTTCGTCTTGATTTGGACTGGCGCTGGCACAGATATGCACTGGAAAGAGGCGTGCTGCTCTCCATAAATCCAGATGCCCATCGTAAAGAAGGCTTTCATGACATGCATTATGGCGTACTTGTTGGCAGAAAGGGCGGTTTAACTGCTCATCAGTGTCTTAATGCCATGAGCCTTTCAGAAATCTCAAATTTTTTTAAAACAAAGAAAAATAGCATATCCTTATCAAATCAGAAATAAAAAGCGTTGAAAAAACCTGCAAAAATACTTGTAATCAGATTGAGTTCCATGGGAGACATCATATACACCACGCCAGTGGTACGATGCTTAAAGGAACAATTACCTGACTGTGAAGTCCATTTTCTGACTAAGCCTGCTTTTCAGTACATCTACAGGAACAATCCTTACCTCAGCAAACTCCATATATTAAAACCAAAACTTTCTGATACAATTAAAGACATTAAAGCAGAGAAGTTTGATCTGATCGTAGACCTGCATAATAACCTGCGTACCTCTATCATAAAACTGTCTACCCGTATCCCCTCCTCAACTTACAAGAAAGAAAGAATCAATAAATGGCTTGCCTTAAAATTCAAATGGAAAAATATGATCTCTCCAAAACATCTGGTAGAGAAATATCTGGAGACAGTTAAATTTCTTGGCATTAAAAACGACGATAAGCCCATTGATTACTATATATCCAAAGACTACCAGTTAAAAGACCTCCTTCCTCCATCTCATCTGGAAAAATATGTAGCCTTTGTAATCGGAGCAACCCACTTTACCAAACGTTTGCCAAATGATCAGATCATTAAAATCTGCGAAGGTATTGATTCACCCATTGTACTGCTTGGAGGGCAAGATGTAAAAGAGAATGCAGACCTGATTCAAAATACTCTTGGAAATAAGATATACAGTACCTGTGGACTAACCAATCTGGATCAATCTGTTTTCCTTGTTTCCAGGGCGCATAAAGTCATCGGATTTGATACCGGTCTTACCCATATATCTGAAGCCTTTAACAAGCCACTTGCCTCTATCTGGGGAGGTACAACGCCTGAGCTATTGGGTGTACAGCCTTATAAAATCTCTGAATCCTTTATTGCTGGAATTGAGCTCTCTTGCAGGCCTTGTTCAAAATTCGGTCTGGAAAAATGTCCTCTCGGACATTTCAAATGTATGAAAGATCTGCCTGAGACTCCAATTATTGATTTTATAAATGCTTAAAAATATAAACCCCATCACCAAAGGCCAATCTGACAAAAAATAAAACATGATGAAACAGCTTCTTTTAATAAGACACGGAAAATCAGACTGGAAAGACAGTCATATCACTTCAGATTTTGACCGCCCACTCAATCACCGCGGACATAAGAATGCACCTGTGATGGCAGAAAAAATCCTAAAGAAAGGGCTGGTACCTCAGCATATTATCAGCAGTCCAGCCATACGAGCCTGGTCTACAGCAAAACATTTTGCAGAGGTATGGAATTTCAAAACTGACGATCTTCAGACAGAAAGCTCCATATATGAAGCAAACATAACTGCTTTATTGAAAATAGTAAATGGCTTTTCTAATGATATTGACCGTATCGCAATGTTTGGTCATAATCCAGGATTTACAGATTTCGCAAATTATCTTGCTGATGCTAACCTGTACAATATACCTACTGCCGGAGTTGTGGTACTCCGTTTCGACACAGACAACTGGGCAGAAATAGGGCATCACACAGGCACCATGTTGTTATTTGATTTCCCTAAGAACACGGATGAGCCGCATTGACAGTTGATCAAGAACAACATAGTATGCATGATTTAACAGCGGTTAAAACTTAAGATGTTTTACCGTTAGTCCATTATTAATCAATTGTTTTAGAGAATCGATTCCAATTTTCAAATGCGTTTCCACATAATTTGAAGTAACGGTACTGTCACTCTCTGTTGTTTTTACTCCCTCAGGAATCATCGGCTGATCAGACACCAGCAGCAAAGCACCCGTAGGAATTTTGTTAGCAAAACCCGTTGTGAAAATAGTCGCCGTTTCCATATCTACAGCCATCGCACGCAGGCTTTTCAAATATTTTTTAAAATTCTTATCATGCTCCCAGACTCTTCGGTTAGTAGTATAGCAGGTTCCTGTCCAATAATCACGTGAATGATCACGGATAGTCGTTGAAATTGCCTTCTGCAAAGCAAAGGCTGGAAGAGCCGGTACTTCGGCAGGTAAATAATCATTTGAAGTCCCCTCGCCTCTTATTGCAGCAATCGGAAGGATAAGATCACCAAGCTGATTTTTCTTCTTTAAACCGCCGCATTTACCTAAAAACAAGACAGCCTTAGGCATTATAGCTGTCAGCAGGTCCATCATAGTTGCTGCTAATGGACTTCCCATGCCAAAGTTGATAATGGTGATCCCATTTGCCGTTACACTCTGCATAGGTTTATCCAGACCGACAATTGGAGCATTGTCATTCCATTCCGAAAACATCTGCAGGTATTTACTAAAATTGGTCAGCAGGATGTACTGTCCGAATTCTTCCAATGGACGTCCGGTATATCTTGGAAGCCAGTTTCTCACAATATCTTCTTTTGATTTTAAACCTGCTTTAACCGGAGATTCAACCTCTTTCGATTTTTTCACTTTTCCTGCAGCGTCGGCTGCTTTTTTTACATCTTTTTCTTCGTTCATATATTTCTCCTTATTTATTAATTATTCCTGTTATATGTTACTACATTAAAACCTGGGTCATTTTCGGAAATAACAAGTTAAAAAAAATCCCCGTAAAAACGGGGACTAAATTCTTATGCAGCTTTTAACTTTTTAAAATCGGCTTTTTCAAATTTTTCTACCGCATAATCTAGTGTGATATTCAATTCCTTGACACCAGGGTCAGAAGGGATATCAAACATAGCATCCAGCATGATGGCCTCGCAAATGGACCTTAACCCCCTTGCGCCCAGCTTATATTCCATAGCCTTATCGACAATAAAATCCAAGACATCATCTTCAAAAATGAGTTTCACTCCTTCAAATTCAAACAACTTCACATATTGACGAAGTAAAGAATTCTTAGGCTCGGTCAAAATATTTCTTAATGCCGCCTTATCCAGTGGATTTAAATGTGTTAAAACAGGTACACGTCCAATCAACTCAGGAATCAGACCAAAGGACTTCAAATCCTGAGGCGTAATATACTTGTACAGATTCTTAAGATCCAGATCTTCATCGTCCTTTTTCACTTTATAGCCCACTGCCTGCGTACGCAAACGATTGGCAATTTTACGTTCAATGCCATCAAAAGCACCTCCGCAAATGAAAAGAATATTATTTGTGTTCACTGGAATCATTTTCTGATCCGGGTGCTTACGTCCTCCCTGAGGTGGTACGTTGACAACAGTACCTTCAAGTATTTTTAGCAAAGCCTGTTGAACACCCTCACCAGATACATCCCTGGTAATCGACGGATTATCACTTTTACGGGCAACCTTATCTACCTCATCAATGTAAACAATACCACGCTCAGCAGAAGCCACATCATAATCAGCAGCCTGCAATAAACGAGTTAGAATACTCTCCACATCTTCCCCAACATAACCAGCTTCCGTTAACACTGTCGCATCACAAATACAAAATGGTACATGCAATATTTTAGCTATAGTTTTTGCAAGTAAAGTTTTACCAGTACCCGTTTCACCAACCAGCATGATATTTGATTTTTCAATCTCTACTTCATCCTCCTGGTTTACTTTCTGACTTAATCTTTTATAATGGTTATAAACCGCAACAGAAAGCACCTTTTTTGCATCATCCTGACCAATTACATACTGATCAATATGTTGCTTAATTTCTAACGGCTTCAATAAGGTTACCGATGCATCCAGACCTTTTGATTTCTTACTGCCCAACTCCTGTACCAGCAACTGATTAGCCTGCGCCACACATTTATCACAGATAAAGGCATCCAGACCTTCAATAAGCATCAAAGTGTCCTGCTTGCCAGAACCACAAAAGGAGCAGCGGGATTCTTTATTTTGTTTAGCCATTTTATTATTTATTGTTTGAACCTAACACCTCATCAATCATTCCAAAGCTCTTCGCTTCTTCTGAAGTCATCCAGTAGTCACGATCTGAAGCTTTTTCTACCCACTCATAGCTTTGGCCAGAATGATTAGAGATAATATCATATAATTCTTTTTTCAATTTAAGCATTTCCCTCAGATTGATTTCCATATCAGAAGCTACACCTTGCGCACCGCCTGATGGTTGGTGGATCATTACCCTGGAATGTTTCAGGGCCGCACGTTTACCTTTTGCTCCCGCAACCAACAGAACCGCTCCCATTGAAGCCGCCATACCTGTACAGATTGTAGCCACATCCGGGGTAATGTACTGCATCGTATCATAGATACCTAAACCTGCATACACAGAACCACCAGGAGAATTAATATAAATCTGTATATCTCTGTTACTGTCCGTAGACTGCAGGAACAACAGCTGCGCCTGAATAATATTTGCATTTCCATCATAGATGGCATCACCTAAAAAGATGATACGATCCATCATCAAGCGGGAAAAAACATCCATCTGAGCAACGTTTAACTGACGCTCCTCAATAATATAAGGTGTCATGCTCTTAGGAGAATTATTTGCCTGGCTGATGAAACGATCTACATTCAAACCGTTTATACGGTGATGTTTAACTGCGTATTTTCTAAATTCGTCTTTATCTATTTTCATGAGAATCTATTTTTTATCTTTTATATGCTTATCAATAGTAAACAAACTAATTTGCTAATTTATTATGGTATTGTAAAATTTGAACAGCTTTTATATACATAAGGCGGCCTTAAAAAAGCCGCCTTACATTCATTTATAAAATTAGATGATTCTCTTTCGAATTAAACCAACTCTACAAATTTATTATAAGCTATATCTTTTTGGTCTAAAGTAGCCACAGACTTAATGTATTCAAATACTTTAATCGCTTTGACTTCTTCAAAGATGCGGTTCGCATTGTCTTTTTCCTTAAGGAAAGTAGCTGTATACTGAGCTAACTGATCTTCAGGTAGAGGACTTGGACTATACATTCTGAACTGAGCATCTAAACGTTGTTTCGCTGTTTGGAAAACATCCTCGTATTTGATCTCAATGTTGTTTTCTTTAATCAATTTATTCTCAATTAAAGTCCATTTCAGATTTTTAGCAAAATCCTCATATCCTTCCGCCAACTCTTCGTCAGTCAATTTTTCGTTGGTTGCTTTCAACCATTTACGTAAAAATTCATCAGGCAATTCGATTTTAACGCTCTCCGTCAGTTTAGTATAGATATCATTTTGCAATTTGCGATCTGCATCTTGCTTAAACATCCCTTCTACTTCTTCAGTAATCTTTGCAGTAAATCCAGCTTCATCTGTTACTACACCTTCACCAAATATTTTATCAAAGAACTCTTGGTTTAAATCTGCCTCCTCTAAACGGTTTACATTTTTAACCGTTACCTTGAATTTAGAATTTAACTCTTTGGCATCCTCCTCGCTGATGTTTAATAATTTGGCAATTGCACCCTCATTTTTATCAAAAGCTTTTTGAATATCCAATTCAACAACATCATCCTTTTTCAGCCCGATTAAAGATTTATGAATCTTTTTGTCTTTAACCAAATCAAGACGGATAGACCCTGTTGCATTAATTCCACCTTCAAAAACTGAACCATCAGGAGAAAGTTGTGCTAATTCGGCATAAAGTACGTCATCATCTGCCGAAACTTCAGGGTTTGTCATTTTGCCATAGCTTCTACGGATATTTTTGATACGTGAAGCCAGCGTTTCCTCGTCTGCTTTAACATTGTATTCAGTAAACTTATCTTTAGAAGTAATGTTTACATCAATAGCAGGAGCAAGTCCCAGTTCATAATCAAACTCAAATTCATCGGTATTGTCCCATTTGAATTCTTTAGTATCATCCATAACCGGCAAAGGCTGACCAAGGATCTCTACTTTATTCTCTGTAAGATAATTATTTAAAGTTTCACTTAGCAGATTATTGATTTCTTCAACAAGGATGCTTTTGCCATACATTTTTTTGATATGGGCTGCAGGCACCATTCCTTTACGGAAACCAGGAAGGTTTGCTTTCTTAGCCTGATCTTTGATGGCTTTGTCAACCTTTTCAGTATAATCTTCAGGGGCAATCTTAATTTTTACGATTGCATTTAAATCGTTAATTTTTTCCTGTGTAATGTTCATTTTTCTGAATCAAAATATTTTACCAATGTCCTTATATAAAAATTCCCCCGTGTTGCGGGGGAATTTCAATGTGCGGAAGAAGGGACTCGAACCCCCACGCCGTGAAGCGCCAGATCCTAAGTCTGGTGCGGCTACCAATTACGCCACTTCCGCAGTTAGGAGTTGTTTAGGACTGCAAAGATAGAGATTGTTTTTAAAAGTCAAAATGCTTTTTCAATTATTTTAAAAAAAACATTAGAGCTGGTTTAACTGCCCTAAAACACACTTTAGGCAGCAATTACATAGTCTTCTGACAAACAGACAAATACACCAAAATCATGTAAGATCAGAAGAGAAATTCCATCTAGGGGTCTTTCCATAAATACTTTGATAGATCTGTAATAGCTTTGACTTAATATATTTAGGCCGATCTTTAAACTTCCCATCATAAGTGACATACCAGTGGACATGCAAAGCCTCGATATCCTCTATCAGCATTTGTACCGGCCAGGAATTCTTTCTTCTAGTCTCGTCAAAATGTAGCCCTTCCACCAAATTATCCCGAAGACCATCGCTAATATGCTCCCCTCCTTCAACAGCTCCCAAAAGATCAACCCCGCTTTTGCCAATATAAATCAGTTCAACCCGTCCCCTTTTTAATGCGTAGACCAAAAAAACGCCGTATTGATCTGAAGGAGCATTACATACCTCTTCAAGGCTGTCTGTCGCCTGATAAAAGAAATTGCCCTGCTTTGTATATTTTTCTAATTCGTCGAACATTTTTCAAGCAAATAATCTCCAATATAATGATTCTGCTACAAAACAAAAAAATATTTAAAGTCTCAGGAAAAAGCATCATACCTTAACAAAACAGATGATCTAAAGCAAATCATTAGCTAAGTTAGCCAGCTCACTTCGTTCTCCTTTATCCAAGGCAATATGTGCATATAGAGGATGTTCTTTAGCACTTTCAATCAGATAAGAAAGGCCATTGCTTTCTGCATCAAGATAAGGTGCATCAATCTGATATATATCTCCAGTAAACACGATTTTGGTATCCTCCCCCGCCCTGGAAATAATCGTTTTAATCTCATGGGGCGTTAAGTTCTGAGCCTCATCCACAATAAAGAAAATTTTCGTCAGCGTTCTTCCTCTGATATAGGCCAGAGGTGTAATTACAATTTTTTCAGTACTTACAAATTCATCTATTCTGGCCTGCATTTTAGGATCGTTAGCATATTGCTCCTTTATAAACCTCAAGCTATCCCAAATGGGCGCCATATAAGGATCAATCTTTGACTTTGCATCACCAGGCAAAAAACCAATATCCTTGTTGCTTAAAGGAATAATCGGCCTGGTAACATAGATCTGTCTATAATCTTTTCGCTGCTCCAATGCACATGCCATCGCAATCAACGTTTTACCTGTTCCAGCTTTCCCCTGCAGAGTCACCAATTTAACATCTGGATCTAGTAAGGCGTGCATTGCCAGCGCCTGTTCTTCATTCCTGGAAGAGATATTAAATACTTTCCTTGAAGGAATAACAAAAAGCTGTTTCTTTAATGATTGGTAATAAGTCAGCAGTGTTTTTCTTTTATTTCTTAAGATATAAAAATGGTTGCCCCCAATAACAGGTACATCCAAGTCCTTTGCATCTGCAGTTCCCGCAGACTTAATTTGGGCAAAAAAATCATCAGAGATCCGTGTAAGGGTCGTTTTCCCAGTATATAATTCTTCTACATTTTTTACCTTTCCAGTTTCATAATCCTCCGCATTTAGCGCTAGGGATTTAGCTTTAAGCCTAAGGCATATATCTTTGGAAACCAAAATCACCTTTTTGTCCGGAAATTCCTGCCTTAACGCCAATGCGGCATTCAATATTCGATGGTCAAATTTACTTCCCCCAAATACCTTCTCCGCATCTACCTTACCCGGGTGATTATCCATCACCACTTTAAAGCGCCCACCTTTCCCGCCTTTTATTGCAATCCAATGGTTCATAATCTTATCTCCTGAAGCTTGATCCATCAGCCGAATAAAACTTCTGGCCTCAGCATTCCTGGTTTCATTACCATTTTTCATATTATCCAATTCTTCCAATACTTGTATTGGGATAGCTATATCATGTTCCTGAAAATTATTAAAGGCATTATGATCGTATAAGATAACAGAGGTATCAAGAACAAATATTTTTTTTTTAGCTGGCGAAGAAGACTTGGGGATTTTACTCATAACTCCTAAAAATAAGGATTTTATGGCATTTCAGAAAAAAAAGAAACCGGAGTCCTCTTCGTTCGATTTGGTTTCTCCGGTTTCAGTCTTTAATAGCCTTAACTATTAAAAACTTCAAATCTCAGTTGCTCTTACTTTTCATGTTATATGGATTCTCACAAACCTTTTCTAACATGTCTATTACTTTCTACGCTTGCTCCTTGGAGCAGTTCATTTAAGTAACGTCCGTCTCTAATTCAGAATTTTACTATTATTTTTCAATTTTAGTTTTTACATCATCGTTTTCTCTGTCTCCTTTGAATTCGATAATTTCTGATCAATCGAAATGTCCAGAATCTTTCTGCCCGTAAGCTAAGTTTTTCTTTTTGGATCTATTTCTTCAGACAGTCAAAGTACCTCTTATTTGATATAATCTAATTTACAGCTAATTAGCTCTGGAAGCAAGAAAAAAACAATATATTTTATTCACAAGTTCCTAACAAAATTATCAACAAAAGGAATGTCTCAAACCTCCCTTCAGCCCAATTAACGTCCACTTTTTCAAC
>NZ_QAIL01000617.1:0-29861 GCF_003061025.1 Pedobacter sp. HMWF019
GTAGTGGTATTAATTGGTATCTATATCTGGTACCAAAATGTATATTTAAAAGGTAGGGCTGAAGAAGCAACTGCAAAAATGTACAAAGCTGAGCAATATTTAGGTGTGGATTCTTTAGCCAATAAAGCCATTAACGGCGAAGGTGGTTATCCAGGTTTTGAACAAATTGCCAATGAATATGCCAATACAAAATCTGCCAATCTGGCCAATCTTTATTTAGGCGGTATTTATCTACGTAAAGGTGAGTATAAAAAAGCGACTGAAGCTTTGGGTAAATATTCTGAAACCGGAAGTCCGGTAGCAGATCCTCTTGCTCTTGGTTTACTGGGCGATGCATACAGCGAGTTGAAAGATTACAAGCAAGCAGCAACTTATTATAAAAAAGCAGCTGATAAAGCGAGTAACAAATTCACTTCACCAATGTTCCTTAAAAAATTAGGTCTGGTAAATGAGCAACTGAAAGATTTCAAAGGCGCTGAAGAAGCTTACACAAAGATCAAAACAGAATATCCTGCAAGCCAGGAAGCTGCAATGATTGACGAATACATTGCCCGTGCTGGTGCCCAGGCAAAATAAGACAAAAAGATTAAATTATTTTTACAAAGGCTAACCTGAAAGGTTGGCCTTTTTTTGTGGGCAATCCTTATCTTTGTATCATGGCTACACAACTTAAAAACCTTTCGGATTTTTCCCACACCACTGTTCCTGATGGTAAACCTTATAAATTTGCTATTGCCGTAGCAGAATGGAATGCAGAAGTAACCGGTGCTTTATACAATGGAGCATTAGAAACTTTAAAAAAACACGGTGTTAAAGAAAAAAATATTCTTTCTGTAGCAGTTCCGGGAAGTTTTGAGCTGACAGGAGCTGCAGAGATCCTGTTAAAGAAACACCCCCACCTGGATGCAGTAATTTGCCTTGGCTGTGTGATCCAGGGGGAGACCAAACATTTTGATTTTATTTGCGATGCTGTAGCCAACGGCTTAACAAATATTGGAATTAAACATGCCAAACCTGTCATTTTTGGTATACTGACTACAAATGACCAGCAACAAGCTATAGATCGCTCTGGTGGTAAACATGGTAATAAAGGAGATGAGGCAGCCATCACAGCGATAAAAATGGCTCACCTGGCTAACAGCCTGTAAACTAAAATTGATTATTTTTACGAAAAGCTGTAGCTTAGTAAATAAATCTGTCAAAAAATGAAGAAAGTAGCGATCTTACTCTTGGGTGTTCTTTTTGCAACAGCTGTTCTGCAGGCCTGTTCCAATCGTGTATGCCCGGCTTATAGTTCTTATCCGGAAGGCCGTAAAAGGAGAGGATAGGTCTCTTTAATTGATTTTAAAACGATATAGATGCAGTGGACAAATATAACTGATGGCACTCAAATCAGTGAGATACAAAAACAAACCGGTTACAGCCTGATTTTTAAACACAGTACAAGATGCTCTGTGAGTATGATGGCCAAAAGAAGGTTTGAGATGGATTGGGATGCCTTACCTGAAGGTACAGCACTTTACTTTTTAGATTTGATCAGCTATCGCGACATTTCTGCGCAGATAGCTGAAACTTTTCAGGTTCACCATGAATCTCCGCAGATCCTGCTGATCAAAGACGGAGATTGTATTCTGGATGCTTCTCACGGAGATATTTCTGCCGAAGAAGTAGCCGAGGTGATTAATAATTAAAAGTTACCGTTTTTTTCAGGTCAGGGTGCAGGCTTTGCGCCACAGGACAGGTATGAGCAGATCTTTCAATGATCTTCTTGTCTTTGTCTGAATAGTTGTTTGCCGGAAACTGGAAGTCTACCACAATTTCAGTTACCCTTCTTGGGTTCTCAGCCATAATTTTGGTGATCTCGCAAGTGGCTCCATCTATATTAAAACCGTGTTCCTGGGCAGCGATACCAACGATGGTGAGCATGCAGTTTCCTAAAGAAGTTGCCAAAAGATCGGTTGGAGAAAAAGCCTCCCCTTTTCCTTTATTGTCTACAGGGGCATCAGTAATGATTTCATTTCCTGAACGTAAATGTACGGATGTGGTTCTCAAACCACCATTATAAGTTATTTTTGAAGTTGCCATAGGGTAAATTTAGACATTTTACAACATTACACCCAGCAAACATTTCATATTTATAACAATTCAATCCTATTGCTTAACTTTGTCCCATGATCGAACTACCGGTTGTTTCAGCAAACCAAACACAGCGTAAACCAGACTGGCTTAGAGTTAAGCTGCCTGTAGGTAAAGAGTATGCGCAAGTCCGCAGCTTAGTTGATACCCATAAACTCCATACCATCTGTGAAAGTGGCAATTGCCCGAATATGGGCGAGTGCTGGGGTGCAGGTACTGCTACCTTTATGATTTTGGGCAATATTTGTACGCGTTCCTGCTCTTTCTGTGCCGTGGCTACCGGAAGACCACTTGCTGTAGACACAGATGAGCCAAATCGCGTAGCAAATTCAGTAAAGCTGATGCAGGTAAAACATTGCGTAATTACCTCGGTAGACCGCGATGACCTGAAAGATGGAGGTTCTATCATTTGGGCTGAAACCTTACAAGCCATTCGCAGGGAAAGCCCTGAAACCACACTGGAAACTTTAATTCCTGATTTCAGGGGAATATGGGACAACCTGTACCGTGTACTGGAGGAAAGACCGGAAGTTGTTTCGCACAATATGGAAACCGTAAAAAGGTTAACAAGACAGGTGAGGATACAAGCTAAATATGACAGAAGTCTGGAGTGTTTAAAAAGAATATCCGAGTTTGGGGTCAGAACAAAAACAGGCATCATGCTTGGCCTTGGCGAAACCGAAGAGGATGTTTTTGAAGCAATGGATGATCTGGTTGCCAATGGGGTCCATATCCTGACTCTTGGCCAATATTTACAGCCTACTAAAAATCACCATCCCGTTGTAGACTGGATCCACCCGGACCAATTTGCAAAATACAAAGAAATTGGTTTAGCCAAAGGTTTAAGATATGTAGAAAGCGGCCCGCTGGTACGGTCTTCTTACCATGCAGAAAAACACTTGTTTGATTTCTGAGTTTAGTTTTTAAACTCCAAAACAAATAATATTTTCTTCTTGTTATAGAATCACTATATTAGTAACCGTTTGGCACCCTCAAAGAAAATATCATTGTCTGAAGAAGATTTGGTTCTTGCTCTTAAAAGCAGGGAAACCATCGCTATACAGGCACTTTATGACATGTATTCCGGCGCTTTGCTTGGAGTTATCTCCAGAATTGTTCCCCAGCAGGAAATTGCGGAAGATCTTTTACAGGAAACTTTTGTAAAAATATGGAATTCTGCAGAGCAATATGATGCCTCAAAAGGGCGTTTGTTTACCTGGATGATGAATATTGCCCGCAATCTGGCTATTGATAAGGTAAGGTCTAAAGACTTTAGGAACACCAGCAAAAACCAAGATATAGAAAATAACGTAGATTTCATCGACGCGCAATCAAGAGTGACCTTTAATGCAGATATCCTGGGTTTAAAAGATCTGGTTACCGCATTAAAACCTGAATTTAAACTTGTCTTGGACATGGTCTATTTTAGGGGGTATACTCATGTTGAGGCGGCAGAGGAATTGGATTTACCATTAGGGACGGTGAAGACCCGGATCAGAATGGCGATCATGGAGTTAAGAAAGAATTTTAATTAAAGTGGAAGAGGTTAGAGCATATATAGAATCAGGTATACTTGAACTTTACGTTCTCGGTCAGCTATCGGCTGAAGAGCAACGCGAAGTGGAAGATATGGCCGCAAAATACGCTCAGATCAAAGAGGAGATTACAGCTATAGAAATTGCAATGGAAACTTATGCAATAAGTAATGCTGTTCTTCCTTCCGAAGGCCTCGATTTAAAGATTTTATCGGCTATTGAATCGCTGAAAGCACCTGAAGAAATACCTTCCCCGCCATCAGCAATAACAGAGAAAACAGTTACTAAATCTGTTCAGACACCTCTGTATCCTAAGGCAAATGATTCCAGAATCAGATCTTTAAAAATAGCTCTGGCAGCTTGTGCAGCCTTATTACTGATCAGTTTAGTCGCTTTATATTCTGCTCACCATGAACTCAGTAAAGTACAAAATCAAATCCTGGCTTTGAACAGACAAAACCAAAGCTTTGCAGCTACGGTGAGTTATATGAAACAAAATACAGCAGACCTGCAAAAATTAGCGGATATGCCTGCTGATCCAAACTGGAAAACAGTAAAGCTTGCTGGTACAAAAATGGACCCTGCAGCCAAAATGGTCGTTTATTGGCATACTACCGGTAAGCATGTCATGGTAGACAATTCTAAAATGGCCTTACCTGCTAATGATCAGAGCCACCAGTACCAGCTTTGGGCACTGGTTAACGGTAAACCTGTAGATCTTGGGGTTTTTGATGTAAAACCAGACACTGCACATATTCTGATCAATATGAAGGAGATCAGTGGTGCACAAGCCTTTGCAGTTACATTGGAAAAACGAGGCGGAAGCGTAAGTCCAACTATGAATCAAATGATTGTGATGGGCGGGGTTTCTATTTAAAGCTTGCTTTTTTAACAACTGCGGGCAAATGTTCAGCCACCTGTGATGCAGTGACATTAAACTCGTTTTCTGCCAGACTATCTCCCGCAAGCCCATGAAAATAACAGCCTAATACCGCAGCTTCTTCATTGCTGTACCCTTGTGCCCTATAGGCTGCAAGAATCCCGGTCAGCACATCTCCCATTCCTCCCTGAGCCATAGCCGGGTTACCAGTTGTATTGATGAATATTTTTCCTTGTTCGTTAACCACAAATGTATATTGATTCTTTAACAGGATTAGGCAATTCAGTTCTTTTGCTTTTTTAACTGCAGTATTTAAACGTTCAAACCAGGTACGGTGCTCACCAAAAAGACGATCAAACTCCTTCATATGCGGGGTGAGTATGCTGCCTGAAGGAATTTCAGGAATCCATTCCCGGTGTAAAGCTAAAAGGTTTAAGGCATCCGCATCAATAATCAGTGCCTTTTGTTGCTTAAGCAGATGGATCAGTAATTCAAGGCTGGCCGCAACTGTGGATAAGCCCGGTCCAATCGCAATGGACTGATAGTCTTTCAGTTCCGAATCTTTGGCAGCAGTCTTTCTATCCAGATACATAATTTCAGGCAGGCAGGTATTCAACGCCGTTAAGCCACTTTCAGGTATAGATAGGGTAGTAAGACCTGCGCCAGCATAAAGGCATCCTTTAGCGCTTAAAATGGCAGCTCCCATGGTCTGTTCCGCGCCTGCGAGGATCAGGGCATGCCCGTAAGTTCCCTTATGACTGAACAATTGCCTTGATTTAAAGATTTTTCTAATCGCCGATGGCTTTACCAATTGAAAGGACAGCTGGTCTTTTAAACTTCCTGGTGCAGATCTGTCTGGCAGGTAATTGTTCAGGTCATTTTTCATATCAAGCTTCCATTTCCTTTTTAAGAAATTTCCCGGTTAAGCTGATCGGGTTTTGAATGAGTCCTTCAGGGGTCCCTTCAAAAATAATCTTTCCTCCGCCAGCACCACCTTCTTCTCCCAGATCAATTACCCAATCTGCTACTTTCACTACGTCCAGGTTGTGTTCAATCACCAATACAGTATTTCCCTTCTCCACCAACTCGTTTAATACACCAAGCAGTACGTTAATATCTTCAAAGTGAAGACCTGTTGTTGGTTCATCCAGGATATAGAAAGTTCTTCCGGTATCTTTTTTAGACAATTCGGTAGCGAGTTTAACCCGTTGTGCTTCTCCCCCGGACAGGGTTGTTGAAGACTGACCAAGTGTAATATAACCTAAGCCGACGTCTTTAAGTGTTTTGATTTTACGATAAATGGCCGGCATGTTCTCGAAAAAGTCACAGGCCTCTTCAATACTCATGTCGAGCACATCGCTGATGGATTTTCCACGGTAACGGACTTCCAATGTTTCCCGGTTGTATCTTCTGCCGCCACATTCTTCGCAAGGAACCTGTACATCCGGAAGAAAGTTCATTTCAATCACCTTCATTCCCGCACCCTGACAGGTTTCGCAACGGCCGCCTTTCACATTGAAAGAGAAACGTCCAGGCTTATATCCCCGGATCTTCGCCTCCGGCAATTGAACATAAAGATTCCTGATGTCGGAAAATACTCCTGTATAAGTAGATGGATTGGACCGCGGCGTTCTTCCAATTGGCGCCTGGTCTATTTCTATTACTTTATCTATTTCCTTTAATCCATTAATCTTTTCATAAGGAAGGGGATGTTTCTTAGCCCTGAAAAAGTGATGATTTAGAATCGGATATAAAGTTTCTGTAATTAAACTGGATTTACCACTTCCAGATACGCCGGTAACGGCAATAAATTTACCTAATGGAAAATCTACAGATACATCTTTTAAATTATGCCCGCTGGCTTTGATAATGGATAATTTATGTCCGGTTCCTTTTCTGCGTTTTTTGGGCACCTCTATTTTCTTTTGTCCGTTGAGGTAAGCAGCAGTCAGGGTATTGGACTTTAGAATCTGCTCAGGAGTTCCTTGTGCAACGATCTGACCTCCTCTGACTCCTGCAGCCGGGCCAACATCAATCACATGATCGGCTTCCAGAATCATGTCTTTATCATGTTCCACAACCAATACGGTATTCCCCAGGTCCCGCAGGTTTTTCAAGGCATGGATCAAACGTTCATTATCCCTCTGATGCAAGCCAATACTTGGTTCATCAAGAATATACATTACATTCATTAGCTGCGAGCCAATCTGCGTTGCCAGGCGTATCCGCTGGGCTTCTCCTCCAGACAAGGTACGTGCAGTTCTGTCCAGGGAAAGATAATTCAGCCCTACATCACTCAAAAAACCAAGCCTGGCTCGGATTTCTTTCAGAATTTCTTTGGCGATGGTATTTTGTCTTTCGCTTAAACGGTCTTCAAGATCAGTATACCAGTTTTTGATACTGCTAATGTCCATTTCTGAGACTTCAAAAATGTTTTTTCCATCAATCTTAAAATGCAGGCTCTCTTTCTTCAAACGTGCTCCGTTACATACCGGACAAGTCTTTAGTTTACGGAAGGCTTCCATATCGTCTACGGCCCCTTCTCCTTTTCGCTCCTGTTGTTCTTCCAGTAATTTGATCACCCCGTCAAAAGTGATCTGGTAATTTTGCACATTCCATTTATTATATTCAACTGCAACAGACAGCAACTCATGTGTACCGTTCAGAATGATGTTTATAATATCTTCACCCAGTTTTTCTATGGGCGCTGAAAGCGAGAAATTATATTTTTTGGCCAGCGCCTTTAGCACCTGGAACATCCAGATGTCCCGGTATTCGCCCAAAGGGGCAAGACCTCCATTTAGAATGCTAAGTTTAGGATTAGGGATAACCGATTCCCTGTCTACAACAAAAATGTAGCCCAATCCGTCACAGCGTTCGCAGGCACCATAAGGTGAGTTAAATGAAAAACTGTTGGGCTGAGGTTCATCGTAGGAAATCCCCGTAGTAGGGCACATAAGATAGCGGCTGAAATGAGAGACATTGTTGTCTTTATCACTGATTTTGATAATCCCCTTACCAGCTTTCATTGCTGTTTGCAGAGAATCCAATAAGCGTTTTTTATCCTCACGGTCTATGATCAACCTGTCTATAACAATCTCGATATCATGGATCTTATAGCGGTCCACCTGCATTTTTGGACTAAGGTCCTGGATTTCTCCGTCTATGCGTACTTTCACATAGCCTTGTTTCCGGATTTGCTCAAACAATTCCCGATAGTGCCCTTTACGCCCTTTGACCACTGGTGCCAGGATATTAACCGGCATTTGATCGTATTTTTTAAAGATATTCTCCACGATCTGATCTTCACTCATACGTTCCATCTTTTCTCCGGTGTTGTAAGAGAAAGCGTCTGCAACACGTGCATACAACAAACGCATGAAATCGTAGATCTCGGTAATGGTACCTACAGTGGAGCGGGGATTTTTACTTGTTGTTTTTTGTTCTATGGCAATAACCGGGCTGAGACCAGATACTTTATCTACATCAGGTCTTTCCATTCCACCCATAAATTGCCGGGAATAGGCACTGAAGGTTTCCATATAGCGGCGCTGGCCTTCAGCATAGATGGTATCAAATGCCAGCGAGGACTTTCCGCTCCCACTTAAACCGGTAATAACAACCAGTTTATTTCTAGGGAAGGAGATATCAATATTTTTAAGATTATGTACCCTGGCGCCATATACTTCTACATCTTTTTGCTCACCCAGGTCAACGGTATTTTTACTCATATATATATCTAAAACTGCTAAAGGATTTTTCGTTAAGAAGACAGCAAATTTTCAGCCACAAAATTGCTAAAAATTTTATCAAAAGGGAAGTTTTTGAACTGATTTACAATTGCCTTTAAAATATGGCTTTAAACTGTCAAAAATCCTTTGGCCAGATCTTTTCATCTCAGCTCCGGGAATAAAAAAAGCCGGAATAAATTCCGGCTTTACCCAATTGCATGTCTTTTTGTCTTATTTTACTCGGCATTCATAGCCAGCAGTGCTCGAGGAGCTCTGTAGCCATAACGTGCTGGATCTTCCATAATTTCTTTCATGGAAATCAATTTGTACACATAACCTGCGGTTTCGCGGTTCAGTTTCATCTTGAAATAATTATCCTGATTTTGTTTGTTCATCTGCTTTTTCATGTGGTTATCACCAACATTATATGCGGCAGCAACCATGGTCCAGTTTCCGAATACGCCATAAAGTTCTTTGATGTATTTACAGGCGGCGATGGTAGATTTCCGTAAATTTTTACGTTCATCTACCTGGGAGTTTACTTTTAATCCATAGGTACGTGCCGTGCCTGGCATAAATTGCCAAAAACCTGCTGCACCTTTTGGAGAAACACCCTCCTTTAATCCGGACTCTACCAGGGGAACGTATTTAAAATCGTTTGGAATACCAAAATCTTCTAAAATGGGTTCAATAATAGGAAACCATTCTACCGCTTTCCGGTGTAGACGATTGGTTTGTAAATTTGCGTAAGAGAAAGTTGCCAATGTGCTCTTCATCTTTTTCTCTACCCGGGCATCTCCCTCAGGAAGGGCCTCATCTGCAAAATTTAAACTGGCCTTTTCTGATTCAGGCTCTTCTTTTTTAAGTGTTGTATTTTTTGTTGTTGTTTCTTCTTTTGAAAGACTTTTTGCTGCTTGGGGCATGTGGTAAGCAAACACTTTTGCCATAACCAATAATGTTAAAATTATCGTACATGTTATTATGTGTTTCTTTATCATTTTCCTCCTTTTTTTGGTTAATAATATAAAACGGCTGCAAACATACGGTATATTTATCTAATTATCAAGCTATTACAAAACAACCTTCAAAAATCGATGTTTAAACATCCCTCAGCACCGATTTTAATATTTAAATGACAGAGTCAGGTTTAGCCACAAAAAAGTGCCCAAAAACGTTTAATTTTTCATCCATATAATTCGGAAAAAGGAAGGATATCCAACAATAAAAGAACCTTAGACCGCAAGGTCAGCAGGCTTGAAATTATGGAAAGTTAAGGAGGTGATTAAGAGCAATATTACAGGAATCAAAAGGAAGGATTAATGCGCCCGGATCCCTGCAAATAAAACGTAAAATTGCGGTGCACAGACACTTAAAATTGTAAATATAACCAATTTTACCTAAGTTTGTACCCCGCATATTTTATGTGGTTAATAGCGTATCATGATCAAAAACAACAACAGGAACAGTCGGGATGACAAGTCCAAGCCGGGAAACCGAAGCACAGCTGGAAAGAGCAGAAGTGGAGAAGAAAGTACTTACAAGGGCAAGAGCAAATTCGGAGACAAAGACAGTAAGGAAGGAAAAGGAGATTTTAAACCAAGAACACCAAGAGAGGGTGATTCTAAATCCTTCAGGCCGGGAGCGCGCCGAGAAGGAGATTTTAATTCAAAAGCAACACGTGATGGAGACAGCAAATCTTTCAGATCGAAAGATGGCGGATCCAAAGGGTTCTCTGGAAGAATGACGGGTGATAAAGATTTCAAACCCAGAACTTCGAGAGATGGCGATAGTCGCTCTTTTAAACCAAGAGAGGGAGACAACAAATCTTTTAAACCGAGAACGGGTGACGACAAGGAATCCAAAGGAAGAGGTTATATTAAGAAAGACAGCTTCAGCAAAGAGGAAAAACCTTACCGTAAATTTGACGACAAGAAAAGTCAGAGTCCAAGGAGCACAGACAGCCGCCCTTTTAGAAAAAGAGAAGATGAAGGTGGTGCAAGACCGAATTTCAGGTCTAATCCTGCAGACCGTGGTGAAAAACAATCTGTTCTTCGCGGAAGAAAAACACCAGTAGTCAAAGATGACGGCCTGATCCGTTTGAACCGTTATATTGCAAATTCAGGAATATGTTCCCGCCGTAAGGCAGATGAACTGATTGCAGCAGGTGTAGTAACAGTGAACAATGAAGTGGTTTCTGAACTGGGCCATAAAGTAGATCCTGCAAAAGATGCAATCCGTTACAACGGAGAATTGCTAAAACGCGAAAAAAGGGTTTATGTATTGCTGAACAAACCAAAAGACTATATTACAACAACAGACGATCCTCAGGAAAGACGTACAGTGATGCAACTGGTAGAAAAAGCCAGCAGAGAACGCATCTATCCTGTTGGACGTTTAGATAGAAATACAACGGGTTTATTGCTGATGACCAATGATGGTGATCTTGCAGATAAACTTGCCCATCCTAAAAACGGCATTACCAAGATCTATCATGTAGAACTAAGCCGGGCCTTAAGTCAGGGAGATCTGAACAAAATTCAGTTTGGATTGGAACTGGAGGATGGAATTATAAAACCAGACAGTGTATCTTACGTTGCCGGTGGTAGTAAGCGTGAAGTTGGTATCCAGATTCACAGCGGAAAGAACAGAATTGTTCGCCGGATTTTTGAACACCTGGGTTACGATGTGGTAAAACTGGATCGCGTGGTTTACGGGAACCTGACCAAGAAAGATCTTCCACGCGGAAGATGGCGTTACCTGGAAGAGCATGAGCTGATCCAAATCAAACACCTGATCAAATAATTTAAATTATAATCTATGAAAAAGATCCTTTCCCTGTTGTCTGTACTTTTGTTCACTTTTCATGTCCAGGCTCAAAAAGCAAACTACAACCTTTTGGTTGGAACATATACAAATACAGCAGGCAAGAGTGAGGGGATCTATACTTATAATTTTCATACATTTAGCGGAACAACCCGACTTAAAAGTGTTACTAAGGGCATTGCAAATCCCAGCTACCTCACGGTTGCCCCAGACAGAAAGTTTGTATACAGCGTAAATGAAACCGGAGCAACCAGTACAGTAAGTGCCTTTAGTTTCAATTCTTATTCTGGTAAACTCACTTTCTTAAACAAGCAGGATAGCCATGGTGCAGATCCATGCTATATTACCGCTGACAATAAAAATGTAGTGGTTGCCAATTATAGTGGGGGAAGCCTCGCTGTATTTGGAAGAAATGCAGATGGTACTTTAACCGGGCCGAAGCAAATTATACAACATACAGGTAAAAGCATAGATCCTGAAAAAAGACAGGAAAGTGCCCATGTTCATATGGTTCAGTTTACGCCTGATAAAAAATACCTGATCTGCAATGATCTGGGCGAAGATCAGATCTATGTATACCGTTATAATCCAGCTTCTAAAGATGGTTTGTTAAGCATTAAAACCGTATTGAAGACCAATGCAGGAAGTGGCCCAAGACATTTAACCTTTAGTCCAAACGGAAGATTTGCTTACCTGACACATGAATTTAATGGCAGCATTACCGCATTTGTATACAGCAACGGAAATCTGAACAAGATTCAGGAAATAGGCACAACAGATCCTGAATTTAAGGGTAGAGTTGACGGTGCGGATATCCATGTATCGCCTGATGGCAAGTTTTTATACCAGAGCAACCGTGGGGATGCCAACAGCATTTCTGTTTTTTCTATTTTGTCTACTGGAAAACTGAATTTTGTTTCCAGGATCAGTACAGAAGGTAAGGGGCCCCGCAACTTTGCTATAGATCCAAGTGGTAATTACTTATTGGTTGGTCATCAATACACCAATAACATTGTTATTTTTAAAAGGAATAAAGCAACAGGAGAACTTAAAGATACGGGTAAACGTATTGAAGTAGGCTCACCGGTTTGCCTGGTGTTTACACCAATAAACTAATTCTGTTCTTATAAAGAAGAAGGCCGGTTCAATTGAACCGGCCTTCTTCTTTATAAGAATTCATAAGAGGTTATTTACAAAACAACCGGCCTGTGCTGCTTTTCTATAATGGCGTTGTAATAATCTATATATATCGGCAAGATCTTTTTCAAATCAAAGTCCTGGGCCCGTCTAAAAGCATTTTCTTTAAACTGGTTCAGCACGGTATCATTTTCCAGGATCTTGATGGCATTGGCAGCCATATCTTCCACATCGCCAACATTGCTCATATACCCACAGAAACCATCCACATTAAGCTCCGGTAAACCTCCAGAGTTAGAGGTAATGATAGGCACTTTGCAGGCCATCGCTTCCAAAGCGGCCAGTCCAAAGCTTTCAGATTCTGAAGGCATCAGGAAGAGGTCAGATACAGAAAGGATTTCTTCTACAGCATCTTGCTTGCCCAGGAAACGAACATGGTCACAAATCCCCAGATTCCTGCACAATTGTTCATTATAAACGCGTTCAGGACCATCTCCAACCATCAATAATTTTGACGGGATCTTTTCCTGGATCTTTTGAAACATGAGAATCACATCTCCCGTTCTTTTTACCTTTCTGAAATTGGAGGTATGAATCAGGATACGCTCATTATTTGGAGCAATAGCCTTCTTAAAATGATCTTTTGGTTTTAAACTGAACCGTTCAAAATCTATGAAATTCGGAATTACCTTAATTTCACCCGTGATATCAAAGTGTTTCAGTGTATCCTCCTTTAAATCCTGCGAAACAGTTGTAATGCCATCCGATTGATTAATGGAAAAGGTAACTACTGGCTTATAGGTTGGATCTTTACCAACTAGTGTGATATCTGTACCATGAAGCGTAGTTACAAATGGAATATTGATTCCATAGGTAGCCAGAATCTGCTTGGCCATAAAGGCGGCAGAAGCATGCGGTATGGCGTAATGCACATGCAGAATATCCAGTTTCTCAAACCTGACCACATCTACCAGCTTACTTGCCAGTGCGGATTCATACGGTGCATAGTCAAATAAAGGATAATCCCTTACAGATACCTCATGATAAAATAAATTGGCAGAGAAAAAATCTAAGCGGGCGGGCTGGCTGTAGGTAATGAAGTGAACCTGGTGCCCTTCATCGGCCAGAGCCTTGCCTAGTTCTGTGGCCACGACACCGCTACCGCCAAAAGTTGGGTAACAAACTATACCTATCTTCATTTGTATATAATTGTTTTATTGTTAGCCTTCTGCCCTGCTTTTATCTCTAAAGAAACAGGTACAGAATGGGTTTTGTTTTGAACTGCAAAGTACAGTACTTAAACTGAGCTTTGTGTTAAACAATTGCAATTATTTTGGATAGGTTCAATTATGCTCTCATCTCTTCCTGGATGACCAGATACATTTCGTTGGGCCGTTGCGTACCGATATAATATTCCAGTCCGTCACGGTCTGTGAGCACGATGGCGTCTTTTCCGGAAGAATAAAAACGGATGCTCCCTTTGCGGTGTAAATTATATACAGGGTTATTGAACAGATAATTACTATAGGTATCTTTCCTTACTTTAACTATGCTGTTCAGATCGATCTTTACTTTTTTAGCCGTCCAAAGCCCATCAATAACAATACTTTTATTGTTAATGACTGTTTTATACTGGATGAGAAAAAGCAAAATAATGGAGATACCAATAATACCAAAGCCGACAATCAGGAAAAGATCTTGGGTATTGTCCCGGTCCCTCTCGTAAACATAGGCTGCAAAGCAAAATGCTGCCATCACGAGCCGGATACAGATCCTGATGTAATCCCTGCCTATATATTGCTTCTCCAGAAATGCGTACTTGTTTCCCATTAGCTTATTTTCAATTCGAATATAGCTACTTTTTTTGTAGCAGTGGTTAATTTATATCTATTGTCTTGTCTCATTCCTGCAATCCAGATCAGTTCTCCATTCCCATTCACCAATACAGGGATCTGATCTTTCAGTGGAAGCGGTACTTTTTCATCAATAAAAAAATCACTTACTTTTTTAAATGTTGTCATACCAAGCGGCATAAAACGGTCGCCATGCTCCCATTTTCTAAGGATCAGAGGATAAATGAGCTTTCCCGCATCGGCAAAAGCTTTCAGCTTATCTTTTTCAAAATTGATGTTATACGTATATATGATCTGGATCATCTGGTTTGCCATGGCGACCTTTTGATCATGTGGATGGATCAGAATAGCTTCCTGACCCTTTACTGCTATGTGTTCCGTAATCATCAGATTTCCCCTGTCCAGTGTTGCCCTATGGCTTGTACTGTAAAAAGACCGGCCGCTTTGGTGATCCAGGGATTGTAAAATATCATCTGTCACAGCTTCTGTAAACTGATAGGCTTTCAGTACCTCAAAAAAAAGCAGTCTTTGCGGCACCAGCTTCCTGATGCTTTCCAGGTCGACCAACACCATAGCTCCTTCTGCTCTACAGATTTCCTGTTGAACTTGCAGAACCATTTGTTGTAAGACCATTTCCGTTTCTGCAAAACGCCTGATATTGTGTTCAAAGGTTTCTTCCAGGTTTGGATTGATCGCCTTCAACTGTGGAATAACCTTTTGCCTGATTTTGTTCCTGGCATATTTATCTGAAGCATTAGAACTGTCTTCCACATAGGAGAGATGATTTAGCGCAATTGCTTCATCAATTTCTTCACTGGAAAGGCAAAGCATTGGCCGGATCAGAAAACCTCTTTTAGGCAAAATACCATGAAGTCCGGCAATACCGGTCCCCCGGGTAAGATTAAGTAATACGGTTTCAACAGCATCATTCTGGTGATGTGCCACGGCGATCAGTTGATAATCTTCCTGAACCCTAAGCTTTTCAAACCAAGTATACCTCAGCTCCCTGGCCGCCATCTGTGTCGATATCTTATGTTCTTCAGCATAGGCTTTTGTCTCAAAATGGACTGCATAAAAGGGAACTTCCAGTTCCGCTGCAAGCATTTTTACAAAGGCTTCATCTCTTTGTGACTCCTGTCCGCGTAAATTAAAATTACAGTGGGCAATACCAAAATCACAACCGGAGAGTTTAAACAGATGTGCCATAAGCACAGAGTCTTTTCCTCCGCTAACTGTTAGCAATACTTTTTCATTGCCGGACAGCAGGGAGTTTTGAACGATATAGTCCCGAAATTTTTGCAGAGGAAACATCTTTCAAAAATATTAATTTATATGGTAAGCAAACAACTAACTTTGTAAAGTGCGGAAATTACTTTTTTTCATCTTACTGATTGCCCTTTTGCCCGTGTCTTTGCTTGCTCAGCAGAGGACCAAGATCTTTCTAGACCGTTCTGAACGTGCTACGGTTATGCAGAAAACGAAAATCTCCTATCTGAGAAAACCAGTTTTCAGACAGGACAATGCCATCCTGACCTGCGACAGTGCTGTATTTTACGAAGAAAAAAACGTTTTCGAGGCGTACAACAATGTGCATATTAACCAGGCAGATACCGTGAATATCTATTCCGATTTTCTGACTTATGACGGAAATACGAAAATGGCTCACCTGACCAGCAATGTTCGTCTGCTGGACCGGGAATCTGTACTGACCACCAATATACTGGATTATAATATGGCGACAAAGGTTGGAACCTATGTAACCGGCGGAAAGATTGTAAACAAGGATGTCACGCTGACCAGTAAAAACGGTTACTATTTTGCAGGCAGCCGGGACGCCTATTTTAGGTACAATGTAGTGGCAGTTACACCACAGACGACCATTAAGTCAGATACGCTCCGCTACAATACACTGACCAACTGGACTTATTTTTATGGCCCTACAAATATCCTTGGAAAGGACGACAACCTCTATACAGAGAACGGTGCTTACAATACGAAAACCCAGTATGCTTATTTTGGCAAGAAAAACCTGTACACATCCGGAAGCAAATCTCTTAAAGGGGACAGTCTGTACTATGATGGTGCAGCAGGTTATGGTAAAGCAGTCAGGAATATTGTTTTCAGGGATACGACCGATAAAACGGTGATGTATGGCCAACTGGGCTATTATTATAAAATTGACCAGCGGACCCTGGTGACGAAAAATGCTTATGTAGGTCTGGGTACCAGTGATTCTATTACAGTAAAAAATATCAAAAGACCAGACAGCTTATGGATGGGGGCTGATACTCTGGAAACTCAGATTGTATTACGTCAACTCTTAAAATTACTCCCCTTGCCCATTATTAAAAAAGACAATGAAGTTGGGGAAGAAAAGCCAAAGAATAAAGCTCCTGCGGAGAAGGGTGCAGCCGGTTTACCCTCCTCTTCCAGAACTGCCCAATCCGTGACGGTACAAAAAAAGAGCCCTCCAAAAAAAGGAGATGTAAAACTTTACAAATCTACCGAGCAGACCATGGAACAGGTAGAAAGGCTTTCCGGACTGTTGGTCTTTAAGAGTACCGCCAGCCTCAAAAAACCAGCGCTTAAAAAAGATTCTGTACATACTGAAGGAAAGAAACCGGGTCTACCCAAGGTCATTACCAATGGACTGAAAAACACAATAAAGACCGTTGCGCTTAAAGACACCATAAAAATAGATCCTCTGGATACGGTAAAAGCTCGCATCATCAAGGCTTACCATAAAGTAAGGGTATTTAAGACCAATATGCAGGCCAAGGCCGATTCGCTATTTTACACCAGCGCGGATTCAACTTTAAGGTGGTATTACCACCCTATCCTGTGGTCTGACGGCTCTCAACAAACCGGTGACACTTTGTATGTACATATGAGGAATAAGAAAATAAACGCTGTACAGGTACTCCAAAATGCGTTTACTGTGAATGTATATAAAGATTCGACGAAGTTCAATCAGATTAAAGGACGGCTGATGACTGGCTTTTTTAAAGATGGAAAGCTGAACACCATGTATGTAGACGGAAATGCAGAAAGTGCTTATTTTACCAAAACAGACAAGGGGGATTACGATAAGATGAACCGGACCATTAGCAGCAGGATCAAGATCATCTTTAAGGAGAATGAAATCTATGAAATTGTACCGATAAAGGATGTAGAAGGAACTACGACGCCTGTGGCAGATGTTAAAGAAGAGGTTCTACTGACCGGCTTTATATGGAAACCTGAACTTCGCCCGCTTTCAAAAGCAGACATTATACACCCTATTGTCCGAAAACCAAAAGCACCAGCTCTAAAGAAAACGACCATTAACTACAAGATCGTCAATGAAGTTACCAAACAGGCTGGAAAAGTTCCTGAAGGTGTAAAAAAGGAAGTAAAGGAAACCGTTAAGAAAGCCTTATCTGACAGCACCCTGAAAGTACCTGTACTTATTCCTCCAGTACAGATCAAACCAGATTCTACAGCTAAGCCTGGGCCTTTAAAAAAGCAATAAGTTTCTTCATCGCCTGGGCACGGTGGCTGATCTCATTTTTTTCTACCATACTCATTTCTGCAAACGTAATGTTGTAGCCATTGGGCTCAAAGATCGGATCATACCCAAATCCTTTTGTGCCAGAGACTTCTTCCCGCAGCGTGCCTTCTATAATGCCTTCAAACAGGTATTTGTTTTGGTTGTGGACCAGAGAGATCACTGTTCTGAAGCGCGCCTTCCTGTTGCTTTGCCCTTCCATTTTTTGAAGCACGAGCTGGAGATTCTCCGCATCCCCACGCGGCCCTGCATATCTGGCAGAATAAATTCCTGGCTCCTGATTCAAAGCTTCTACTTCCAGACCGCTGTCATCTGCAAAGCAATCGAGCTGATAATGCGCCACTACATACGCTGTTTTTAGCTCTGCGTTTTCGGCAAAGGTATGGCCGGTTTCCGGAATGTCTGTTGTACAGCCGATATCTGTCAGGTTTAAAACGGTATACTGACCTTCTAGCAGGCGTCTGACTTCTTCTGTTTTATGTTGGTTATTGGTCGCGAAGACAAGTTCTCTCATGAAATATTAAGTTGTTTTAGGCTCCCCCAAAGTGCCTTCTTAGCCCCCATATCTTCTGATAAGGCTTGGAGTCCGGATGAAAAGACGAGGGTTAGACCTTCGTATTTCACTACGGTATTATGCTGCTGACCGGTGAGCCCGAGTGTTTCTGGCGATACGCCAAAAGAGAGTAGCAAACGTGGTTTAAAATAGTTCTGTAATTCCTCAAAATCAGCATCTGCATAAGCGGAACAATTAACCAGTGCAAAATCTGCTGCGGAAAGGTCTATGGCTTTTACAATTTTACGGAGCAGCTCTCTTCCCTCTTCTGTACTTACCTGGTTTATGGGATCAGAAACCAGGATTAGAATGTTTCTCTCATTTTTCCCCAGATAATTAAAATCACGCTTCTGCTTGCTTACCGGTTGAACTTCGGCCGGAACAGAAACCGCTTCTTCTTTTACACTTTGTGGCTGCAGGGCTAAGGGCTGGGTTTTTACCGGGGCGGTTTCGGAAACCTTTACTTCTTCGTTGGCGATCAGGTAAACATCGTCTGTAAAAAATAATCTTAGTGCTTCGTTATTGCTTGTAAGTTGCTCTGCCATTACCGGTCCATTTTAGAGGGAATCAATTTTCTGTTAAAATTAGTTAAATATCTCATTATAGTGCCTTTATTTATTACTTTTATAGCTTTAAAAAAGATCTGTCTAATAGAGAGTACAATAAAAAGAAAAGCCTAACTAATTGAGGTCTAAATGGCATTGTTCCTGTTAACAGCTTTGCAAACGCGTAATAATTGAATTGAAAAAATAGAATGAAGAAAATTTTATTGATGGCAGGCGGATTACTCTGTTTGTTTTTAAATGTACAGGCACAGAAAAAGAACATAGATAAGGTTGTTGCTGTACTTGGCGGCAACATTATTCTGCTATCTGAACTGAACCAGCAATATGCCCAGTACCTGAACTCAGGTAATCCAAATGGAGACGGCGTAAAATGCTATATCCTGCAGCAAATGCTTGTTCAAAAATTGCTGAAACAACAGGCAGAGATTGACTCTGTAATGGTTGATGATAAACAAGTTGATGACGAAGTAGACAGAAGGATGCGTTCAAGTATCCAGCGTGCTGGCGGACAGGATCGTTTAGAGCAATTCCTGAACAAGTCTGTACTGCAGTATAAGGACGAGATCAGACCAGACATCAAAGATGCCCTGATTGCAAACAAGATGCAGCAAAAGATTACAGAAAATGTCAATGTAACACCATTGGAAGT
Source organism: Pedobacter sp. HMWF019 (assembly GCF_003061025.1). Lineage (GTDB taxonomy): Bacteria > Bacteroidota > Bacteroidia > Sphingobacteriales > Sphingobacteriaceae > Pedobacter. The sequence goes on from NZ_QAIL01000617.1 coordinate 19,411, forward strand.
AAAAAAATATTTTGATACTTACAAAACAGACAGCTTACCGGACATCAACACGGAATATGAAATCGGTGAGATTGTTCTCCATCCGGAACTTACAAAAGTGGAGAAACAAAAATATTATGATAAACTGGATGCTATCAGACTGAGGGTGAAGAGTGGCGAAGACTTTGGCTTCCTGGCTAAAACATATTCTGAGGATCCAGGATCTGCATCAGAAGGTGGTGATCTTGGCTTTTTTGACCGGACGATGATGGCAAAAGAATTTACGGCATGGGCTTTTAAGCTAAAGGCCGGAGAGGTTTCACCCGTATTTGAAACGGAATTTGGATACCACATTTTACAGGTACTGGAACGTAGGGGTGAGCAGGTACATGCAAGACATATTCTGATCCGTCCGCAGACCACTCCTGCGAGTTTGGATCGTGTTAAACTTCATGCAGATAGTATCTACAATAATATTTTAACCAAAAAACTTCCTTTTTCTGCTGCCGCTTCTTTATACTCAGACAATAAAGAAACCAAGTATAACGGAGGTATGATGTTATACGCAGATAACGTAACTGCCAGAACCACTTTTATTCCTGCAGAAAAAGTAGATCCTAAAGTCTTTCTGGTAATAGATACCATGAAGGTTGGCGAAGTATCCAAACCAAACTTCTTCTCGGGGGCTGATGGCAAGGATGGCTATAAGATCTTACTTCTTAAATCTAAGATCCCACCACATAAGGGAAATTTAGATCAGGATTATGTGAAGTTTAAAGAACGGGCGCAGGATGTAAAAGTAAATAAGGTACTGAGTGAGTGGTTTGAAAAAAGAAGAGAAACAACTTATATAAAAATTGATCCGGAATACAGTACTTGTGATGAATTAAAACTCTGGACCAAGAACGAAAAGAAATAAACGCTCATGCACTACAACAATGATATTGAAGCCGTAAATGCGCTTCACCTTTCCTATAAAGCCGTCAAAAATGAGATCGGAAAAGTAGTTATAGGACAGGATGAAGTGGTTAAATCTGTATTGATTTCCATTTTCAGCAACGGTCATTGTTTATTGGTTGGCGTACCAGGTCTGGCCAAAACTTTATTGGTACAGACAGTAGCGAATGTACTGGATCTGAATTTTAACAGGATTCAGTTCACCCCGGATTTAATGCCCAGTGACATCATTGGTACAGAAATTTTAGGAGAAGACAGGCACTTTAAGTTCATCAGAGGGCCTGTCTTCTCTAATATTATCCTTGCGGACGAAATCAACAGGACACCGCCTAAAACCCAGGCTGCACTATTGGAAGCGATGCAGGAAAAATCTGTTACAGCTGCCGGACAAAAACACATCTTACCGAAACCTTTTTTTGTGCTTGCAACACAGAATCCTATAGAGCAGGAAGGCACCTATCCTCTTCCTGAAGCCCAGCTTGATCGCTTTATGTTTAATGTACAGCTTCAATATCCTTCTTTTACAGATGAACTGACCATTGTAAAGAACACCACCAGCAATCAGGAACTTTCTCTTAAAAAATTACTTAATGCAGATCAGATCCAATATTTCCAAAAATTGATACGAAGTATTCCAGTTACAGACAATGTATTGGAATATGCAGTTAAACTGGCTGCAAAAACCCGTCCTGATACCGCCTTATCAACCGAAGAAGTAAATAAATATGTAAACTGGGGTGCTGGTCCCCGTGCTTCTCAATTCCTGGTACTTGGCGCTAAATGCCATGCGGCGATCTCAGGCAAATTCTCCCCCGACATAGAAGATGTCCAGGCTGTTGCCGAGGCTATTCTGAGACACCGGATTGTAAGAAACTACCGGGCAGAAGCAGAAGGCCTTAGTGTAGAGCGTATTATCAAAAATTTATTTTAAACTGTTCAGTAACAGATTAGGATAATCGGTAGCAACTCCATCTATCCCCAGATTAAGCAGGTAATCCAGTTCTTTTGTTGAATTCACGGTCCATGGAATAATCTTTACACCTGCAGCGTGGCAGCGGTCTACGAGTCCTTTACCCACCAAAACATAATATGGGCTATAATAGTTTGGTGTAAATCCAAGGCTCTGTATCGCATCCTCAAAATCCACTTTTTCATCAATCATGAGCGATGTTTTCATGGCAGGATATTTCTCATGAAGATACTGTAGTGTACGCATATCCAATGATTGAATAATTACTCTCTTTGTGATTTTTTTCTCCTTTAAAATCTCCATGATTCGCTCAATAAAGACAGCAGCATCTGGTTGAAATTCTCCGTCTCCTTTTCGGATCAATGCTGTCTCTATATTATAAAGCGGTTTAGACAGCTTATTCAACTTCACATACGCTTCTACAGAATCTATAACCTCAGAGAGCAGTGGCTTGTAGGCTTTGAACTTCATCTGCCCTGGGAAGCGACTATGCACTTTACTACCGACATCGAACTTTTTGATCTCGTCATAGTTCATCTTGAACATATTGTATTTTTTCTCATCTTTAAAAGAAATCGCTTTGCCATCTGGCCTTAAGCTGATCTCGTTATTGAAATATGGTTCGTGAGAGAGCACTACCTTTTCATCTTTTGAGATTACAACATCCATATCCAGGACATTAACACCCAAATCTAGTGCTTTGATCATACCTGGTATCGTATTCTCTGGCATGATGCCTCTGGCCCCCTGATGTCCAAGCAGCATAAACTTCTTTTGGGCTTGTACAGCCAGAGCGGAGAGCAGAAGAAAAATAATAGTGATGAATTTGTTCATTAAATACAGATAAAGAAAGGTCAGATTTATCCCTTAAGCTGACAAAATAGTGCTTTGTACTGAAAAAGAAAAGGCCCCTTAAAATTTTTATTAAGGGGCCTTTTCTTTTTTTTAGCCGATTAACGTTCTGCAGGCGTAAATACCTGGGCAATGATGCTCCAGTTATGGTCTGCCTGACGTTCGTAGATAAAAACATAATTAAAGCTTTCTCTCAAATCGGCCTTATAATCTATAGTAGCAACACCATAAGTATAGGCAAGATCTCCGCCTAATGCTCTGTCTGCTTTTGTTGTCTTTAAAGATATCTTACTCACCATACCATTATAGAAAGCCATGATGTTGTTTTTTCCTATGATGGGCTCATTCCCCGGAAATAGCAACCTGGCGTCTTCGGTTAAGAAACCAGAAAATGCTGCGGCATTATAAGATTTCAGTGTTGCATTCAGTGTCTTTTCGGTAGTGAGTATAATTTCGTTTCCGGCTGCAATCTGCTTATTGTTAATGAACTTTGGCTTATAAAAATTAGCCGGCTCTACAAAGTCTTCTTTACCTCTATTCAATGGTTTATTGTGTGAAGTGCCCAGATCTAAAGCGAGTTCCCATTTATCGTTGACCGCTTTCCAAACCGATAAATAATCTCCGTAAGTTTTTTCGGCACCCCCCATCACATAGGTTCCAGTAGTAAAACCCCAGTCTCCACTCTTGGACACCCTCGCATATACAGGAGACCAGCTTAAATTTTTACTGTCTTCCTGCCCGGCATAAAAAGTTTTAGCATTTACGGGATTTGGTCTGAAAACCAATGCATCTGCTGCAGAAAAATCGAGGAAAGCTGTTTTAACACCTTGTTTAGCTGCGCGTTCAGCAAAGCTTCTTTCTGCATTTACAAGGGATTTGGTCGTTCCGTCAGATTTTTGTGCGTATGCACCGAGTGCAAGTGAGGCCGTAATACAGGTATAAATAAGTTTGTTGATCATCATAATTAAAATATGGTTACGAATATAAGGTTTGATATAGGTTTAATGGTCAAAAGTAATTAACAAATGCACATTAAGCTGCTGGCGATTCCCGATAAATTGTTTCCAGGACGGTCTGTCCAACCGCTTTTAGTGTATTCTTATCAATGTTGTTCAGATTATCAAGTTGTGTATGCCAATTCATATAGAAACCTGAAGCATCTGTGAAATGTATAATGTCTATTGCAGGAATCCCTGCCTGATTAATCCAAAAATGATCATCTATGAGGTTTCCAGAAGGGATGTTAAGAAAATAAGAGCCGTAACCAATCTCATCCGCAATACTCCATACTTTCGCTGCAATATTTGAAGCATATTTTCTGGATACTTCATCTTGAGTAAATTGGGCATTGGCCCCACCAACCATATCCAGATTAATGGCGTACAATGGCTTAACCGCAGCTGCAGGTTGATGTTTAACCCAATATTGAGATCCTGTACACCAGGTCTGTTCATTAGGTGTTTCATCATTGGCCTTACCATAATCTTCGATATCCCAAAGAATAAAATCGACCCCTACATTAGTCTCTTTCTTTTGCAGTTGTCTGGCCATCTCCAGGATAACTGCAACACCACTGGCACCGTCATTGGCTGCATCGAAAGCTTTATCCTTCATATTGGGATCAGGGTCCTGATCCGAAAAAGGGCGAGCATCCCAATGGGCTGTCACCAATATTCTTTGTTTCTTTTCAGGATAGAAGGAAACCAAAATGTTTTTAAGCTGATGGCTTTTTCCGTCATAAGTTTTTACTTGAGCTTCCTGAACGGTTACTTTTCCTCCAAAAGATTTCAGTTTATTCACCAGATAAAATGCACATTTTTCGTGGGCGCTGGTAGAGGGAATACGAGGGCCGAAATCAACCTGGGTTTTCGTATAGCTATATGCACTATCTGCATTAAATTCCGGTGAAATCAGCTTTACAGCTTCTGTAGCTTGAGTAGCAGTTGCAGTTTTATTTCTGTCAGAATGACAAGCCTGAAAAACAAGTGCAGCCGAAGCTACTAGTCCTATGTATCTCTTCATCTGTATTTATATTTTACTCCAGGTTGTTCCTTCTTTGCTGTCCTTAAGCTGTATCCCCATCTGCTGAAGCCCGACACGGATCTTATCGGAGGTCGCATAGTCTTTATTCTCCTTAGCCGATTTACGGATGTCAATCACCATATCCAGAACAGAATTGAGTTCTGTATTAGAACTATCTTCATCTTTTAATCCAAAAATATCAAACACAAAATCGCTTATCAATTGCTTCAATTTATCAAGATCAACAGCATTTAACTGTCCCTTACCATCATAAACACTATTGATGATCCTTGCAGCCTCAAACAGTTCAGCGATAACGACAGGGCTATTAAAATCATCATTCATTGCCTTTATGCAATTCAATCTGATATTCCCGATATCAAAGTCACTTTTCTCTGATGGCACGAGTTTCTCCAGTAAAGCTGTTGCATTCATGAGCCTTCTGAAACCTTTTTCAGATGCATCCAATGCTTCGTTGGAAAAATCAAGCGTACTGCGATAGTGAGCCTGCAGCATAAAGAATTTTACGGTCATTGGGCTATAACCACGTTCCAATAAAGGATGTGCTCCTGTGAAAAGTTCTAATGGAAGAAAACCATTGCCCGCAGATTTTGACATTCTTGCACCATTTACGGTCAACATATTGGTATGCATCCAATATCTGGCAGGCTGCACATGGCTGCATGCTTCAGACTGCGCAATTTCATTGGTATGATGTGTAGCTGCAAGGTCCATCCCACCTCCATGGATGTCGAATTCCTGTCCAAGATATTTTGCACTCATAGCAGAGCATTCAATATGCCACCCCGGGAAACCTACGCCCCAGGGCGAAGCCCATTTCATTAAAGTTTCTGGCTTAGCTTTGATCCAAAGCGCAAAGTCCAGACGACCGTGTTTTTCATCCTGACCACTAAGTTCACGGGTATTAGCCAGCATGTCTTCCAGGTTCCGGTTGGTCAGTATGGTGTAGTTGTATGTTTTACTGTATTTTTCTACATCAAAATAAACTGTTCCATTTTCTTCATAGGCGTAACCGTTAGCCATAATCTCCTTGATCATTTCGATCTGCTCAATAATATGGCCCGTCGCAGTGGGTTCTATACTTGGTGGAAGTGTATTGAACATTCTCAACACCTCATGAAAACCCAATGTATACTTTTGAACAATTTCCATGGGTTCCAGTTGTTCCAGTTTTGCTCTTTTGGCAAATTTATCATCCCCTTCATCACGGTCGCCTTCCAGGTGACCAGCATCAGTAATATTCCTGACATAACGCACCTTATAACCGCTGTATTTCAAATACCTGAATATTAAATCAAAAGAGATAAATGTACGGCAATTACCTAAGTGAACATCACTGTAAACAGTTGGCCCGCAAACATACATTCCGACATTCGGAGCGTTGAGGGGTTCAAAGATCTCTTTCTTTCTCGTGAGGGTATTGTATAGCTGTAAGCCGGTTTTCATTGGAATATAAATTTGTTTTTCATCGGTAATGAAGCTATCATGAGCATATTTTTCACTAGCATTTATTTGATTTTGCATTCAGGAGCTCGCTAAAGCTCGGTTCATTGTTGTTTGTGAGTGTTTGTTCATGATGGTTTCATCAGTATTTATTTAATTCTTGTGTTCAAGAGCTCGCAAGTTCAGTTCATTTACTTCTATGGGTATAAAACTCACGGTGTTTCGAATGTACTTTATTGCGGAGTTATTATTTGTGCAAAGGTAAAAAAATTAGGGGCTTAATCTCAAATCACTTCTAACGGGGAAGTGATCAGACAAACGCGCCTCAATGATTTTATGATTGACGACCTCAATATCTTTGGTCACTGCAATATAATCGATCTGGAAATTAGGGAATTTCCCATTATAGGTCCGCCCAAGACCGCGTCCTTTCTTCTCAAACGTTTTATTAAGCGAGGTCGTCAACTGGGTCACTGCATATGATGCAGGTGTATCATTGAAATCCCCGGCAATTAAAAAGGGAATTTTACAGGTTTTCATGCTTGCCTTCAGGATGTCTACCTGGGCACTTCTTTTCAGAAAGGCCGTATTCAGCATACTCAAAATCCTCTTTGAAGGTACAATTTCCGCATCCATCTTCTTGGTTACCTTATCCAGATACTGGTAGTCCTGCTTATCGAAAGAAATAGATTGCAGGTGCACATTATACACCCGCAACATTTTATGATTGACTTCAATATCCACATAGATACTTGCGTTTCCCCCATGATTCGCATCAAAAACGATATTGCCTTTGTCTTTAATTGGATATTTTGAAAAGATAGCCAGACCCATTGCTTCGTATTCGTTTTTGGAAGACGGAACAAAGTAGTAATAGGGCGTATTGAGCATCGCTTTTAAACTGTCAGTAATAGCATAACTTCCTTTTCTTCGGGTATAATATTCCTGAAAACACATAATATCCGGATTTTCCTTTTTAACAACCTGCAACATCTTTTCTTTTACAGACTCGACATTACCGGAATCAAAAGGCTTGAAGCTATGCACATTGTAGGTCATCATGCGCAACAGATCGGCACTGGATTTAGGTCCATCTCCGCGTTCGCCAGAAATGCTAATGGTTGCGGTAAGTGCACGCCATCCCAAAAGGATAATACCTAATGTAAGCAGAACAAAGGTCCAGCGGCGGCGAAGGCACCACCAGATGATCATAAACAAATTGAGCAGCAGCAGAAAGGGATAAGCCAGTCCGAAAAAAGGAATCAGTCTGTTCGCTCTTGGATCTACATTTCCGGCAATACAACCCAAAAGAAGGGATATAGCAAGGAATAGCGCAGTAATGCGTACCAATTTATCCAAAAATGTGGCCTTCTTTTTTTTCATCCACTAATGTTTGCTGGCTTTAAATAAGGTATCTTTTTCTTCCTTACTCAACTTATCATAACCTGTTTTAGATATCTTATCCAAAATCGCATCTATCTCGTGCTGGGCAACAGTATTTTCTTTGGAGGTTGCACTTTGTTTATATCCTTCGTTTCTAACTACCTTGAGTTTAGATTTTTTCTTAAATAAATTACTCCAGTCTTTACCATTCTGCAAAGCTTTGATATATACGAACCCCAGCAAAGCTCCTCCCAAATGCGCGAAGCTACCACCCGCATTTACAGAGGCTACCCCAATCAGATCCAAAACAATATAAGCAAGCGCCAGATATTTAAGCTTGACATCTCCAATTAGAAATAAACGTATAGTATAGTCAGGAACTAGGGTGGCTGAGGCTACAATGATTGCCATTACAGAGGCTGAAGATCCAATTACTGTGGCAGTTGAAATATTTGCTGCAAATACAGGAAAAATATGAAAGGCTGCGCAAAAAAATAACGCACCGGCAATTCCACCCGATAAATAGATAAAATGAAATTGACGGGGTTTCATAAAGTCGAGAAAAATCTGCCCCATCCAGTAAAGCCAAAGCATATTGAACAGCAGATGCAAAAAACCTTCGTGAAAAAATTGATAAGTAATTACAGTATAAAACCGCAATGGAAGTCTTTCTAAAGAAGCTGGAAAAGCAAGGTATTCTCTCACCAGCCCATCTAGTGCCAACGAAGGATTACCGGATAAAAAGATCACCACACCAAGAAGTGCCATGACCACAAAGATCAGGGTATTGATCCCTATATAGAAAAAGATGGGGTTACCTGATTTAAACACCTTAAATTTCAATTCTTCAAAAAGAGTGCTATTCATAGTAGTCGTAAAATGTATTTTTATCTTTCCACAGTTTAACAAGAATAAAGCCCAGAAGTGCTCCTCCCAGGTGGGCATAATGTGCAACAGAATCTCCAGGTACGCGTGCTACGCCCAGGGATAACTCTATCAGTATATAAACAGGTACAATATATTTTGCTTTTACAGGTATTGGAATAAACATAATATATAACTCCGTATTTGGATACAGCATACCAAAAGCAACAAGCAAGCCAAAAATAGCACCCGACGCGCCCACCATAGGAAATCCATAGATTCCGATCAATGTATTTTTATCGGCTTCAGATATCCCCGGAACTCCTACAGAAGCCATCTGGGCAGCCAAGTCAACATGGACAGGATTATGAACAACTGATCCTGTAATTTGATAGACCTCATAAGCCTGCACACCCATTTGCAATGCGACGGCACCAAGGCCTGTGATCAGATAGAAATTAATAAATCGTTTTGTTCCCCAACGAGTTTCCAGTATACCGCCAAACATAAATAGCGCAAACATATTGAACAGTATATGGGTAAAACCACCATGCATAAACATATAGGTTATAGGCTGCCATATCTCAAAATAGGAGGAATCAAAGTAGAAGGCACCAAGATAGGTAGACAAGTCAATACCCTTACTTTGCATTACGTAAGTCGCCGCAAAAAACAACACATTAATGATCAGCAGGTTTTTAACTATTGGTGGTATATGAATATTATTCATTGTTTATTTCTCAAATTTCTTATCAAGATCTGTTAACGTAATGGTTTGTATCACCGGTTTTCCACCGATACTAAAGTTAGGCATTTTGCAGGCAAACAATTGTTCAATCAGCATATTCATTTCTTCCTGACTTAAACTCGTCCCACTTTTAATAGCACTGTTTCTGGCCATACTGCGGGCCAATGCATCTCTTTTGTCCAGTCGTAATTCCTGCTGGGAATTTTTAAATCCTTCAATCAAATGTTCAAAAAGCTGCGTCTCGTTAATGTTGCTGCTCCCCAGGTCAACTGGAATCCCTTCAATTACCAGCGTATTTTTCCCAAATTCACGAACCTCAAAACCCAAGCTTTTAATATCTTCAAGCAAGCTTTTAGCAAGTTCGTAATCATTAGGGCTCAATGTCACCGTTTGCGGGAACAGACTTTGTTGTGAAGCGCCTTTTCTGTCTTCCAGATGAACAAGGAACCGCTCATAGAGAATTCTCTCATGTGCAGCCTGCTGATCAATTACCATTAACCCTGATTTAATCTGTGAAACAATATAACGGTTATGTACCTGCATCAATTGTTTCTGAAGTGGTGCATAATTCTCTTCTATTTCTGATACCCCCGGTAATTCAATTTTAACCTGCTCCGCCGGTAAATGGTTTGCTATTTCGTATAAAGAACCCCAGTTTTTTGTACTGGCTGCTCTGGATTCGTAGCCCCCAGTTCCTGAAAATGAAGATCCGGAATAAGAGGATACAGATCTTTCTGAAACTTTATCTTCCTTAAAGGGATTAAATTCGGGATTAAAACTAATGGTTGGCGGAACGATATCTTCCGGGGCTTTTGGCGTAATCATACCGCTAAAGCCTGTTTCCTGATCAAAATCTATCGTAGGACTAATGTTAAATTTCCCAAGGGAACGTTTTACCGCAGAATGTATGATGGCATAAACAGATTTCTCTTCCAGGTATTTAATCTCCGTTTTTGTTGGATGTACGTTGACATCAATCTTGGCCGGGTCTATATCAATGAACAATACATATAGCGGAAAATTCTCTTCCGGCAGTAAATCCTGATAAGCTTTATTGATGGCATGATTGAGATATCCATCTTTAATAAACCGGTTGTTTACAAAAAAGAATTGTTCGCCTCTTGTTTTTTTGCGAATTGCGGTTTACCAATATACCCTTTAAGATTGATGATGGAGGTTTCTTCCTCCACCGGGATCAGTCTCTCATTATAG
>NZ_QAIL01000617.1:29871-33643 GCF_003061025.1 Pedobacter sp. HMWF019
TGCGAATTGCGGTTTACCAATATACCCTTTAAGATTGATGATGGAGGTTTCTTCCTCCACCGGGATCAGTCTCTCATTATAGTTATTTCCAAACAAGTGAATGATCCGCTGTTTCAATGCAGATGCCGGCAAGCGGTATATCTCTGCTCCATCGTGATGCAAGCTAAAAGCTATACCGGGGTTAGCAAGAGAAACCCGCTGAAATTCATCCAGAATATGGCGCATCTCTGCAGGGTTGCTCTTTAGAAAATTTCGTCTGGCGGGCGTATTAAAGAATAGGTTCTTGACACTGATGCTGGTTCCTTCTGAACAAGCCACCGGTTCCTGTTTAATAATTGAGGACCCTTCAATCTCGATCAGGGTACCAATTTCATCTTCATGTCTGCGGGTTTTCATTTCTATCTGCGCAATGGCAGCAATAGAAGCCATAGCTTCTCCCCTGAACCCCATAGTACGTATTGCAAAAAGATCTTCAGCTTTGCGCACTTTAGAGGTCGCATGCCGTTCAAAGCACATTCTTGCATCGGCTACAGTCATCCCGCATCCATTATCAATAACCTGGATCAATGCTTTTCCTGCATCCTTTAGTATAAGCTGTATTTTGTTTGCCCCTGCATCTATGGCGTTCTCCATCAATTCTTTTACGGCCGATGAGGGGCGTTGAACCACCTCTCCTGCTGCGATCTGATTGGCAACGCTATCGGGTAAAAGCTGTATAATATCTGACATTTATATTCTCCGGTAAAGGTTGCTAATTTAGCGAAAATAAGCCTTAAACTGATCTCTTTTCTTATAATTGAATGTTAAATGACGAAGTCAGTATTTGATTTTTATATCTTTATGCTCATCTACTTTCAAAAACAACCCGTCTTAGCCCCTATCCAAATGAACAGAAACTACCTTAGAACGAAAAAACTGCTCAAAACATTATGTCTTTATCTTTTTGCTGGTTCTACTTTGAGCGCCTGCGCCCAGGAACACAAAAAAAATGAAGCTTTACTCGCAAATGCAAATACCATTATCAGAAGCGCGGTTTTGCTCAACAACCAACAAAATAGCATTCCACTAACGTCTCTGGAGAAAAAGAACATTGCCTCTGTTAACCTAGGCTTTAACTACCAAAACGTTGTAGATAGCTTACTGAATAAATATGCAAAAATCACCTCATTTTCGGCAGACAGCTATAAGGACTCCCCAACACTAAACGACCTAGAAGACGACCTTAAATATTTCAACACTATATTAGTTTCAATTACAGATCAAGATGCCTCAAATCCACGTTACCTGAATTTCATCAACCTGCTCAGCAAAAATAAGCAGGTGGTGGTTTCACTTTTCGGTGATGGCAATAGCCTTCGCTCATTGGACAACACTGAAGCACCTGTATTGTGGACAGCTCAAAAGGACATCGGCGCAGCAGCCATTGCACCTCAAATGATTTTTGGAGGCATACCGTTAAACAATAAACTTTCTTTCACTTATTCAGGAAAATACACAACAGGATCGGGCTACTCAACAACGGCAACAAGACTGAAGTATACCCTTCCTGAAGATGCCGGTGTCAACGCAGATGATCTTTCAGAGATCAACAGTATCGCTGCTGAAGCCATTAATGCCAGAGCAACCCCAGGACTAGTTGTCATGGTAGCCAAAGATGGCAAAGTCATTTTCAACAAGGCCTATGGCAAACATACTTACGACAGCACTGCACTTCCAGACAAGATATCTGACATTTTTGATTTGGCATCAGTAACCAAAATTACAGCAACAACGCCTGCTGTAATGCGTTTATACGAGCAAAATAAATTAAAACTGGACACCAATATTGGAGCCTATATCCCGAAGGCCAGAACCACAGCAATGAATCCGATCCAGGTGAGAGAAGTTATGCTTCATCAGGCTGGCTTTATCCCTTATATACCCTTCCATGACTTCATAAAACCTACCGATCACAGCACGGATTCTTCAGCGATCTTCCCCACTAAAGTGGCCGATGGCTACTATGTCCGCAAAGATTATTTTAAAGATGTGATGTGGCCCAAAATGCTGAATGCACCAATTAAAACACGGGGTTCTTATGTCTATAGTGACATCAGCATGTATGTTATGAAGGACATTGTGGAGCGCATTAGTAGCGAGCCTTTAAACAAATACGTCGCAGAAAACTTCTATGAGCCCCTTGGAATGCAGACTGCAGGCTTTCTACCCCGCAACCGCTTCTCTAAAGACCAGATTATACCAACTGAAAACGACACTTATTTCAGAAAAACCTTACTTGTGGGATATGTCCATGATCAGGGTGCTGCGCTAGCTGGAGGTGTATCTGGCCATGCAGGTTTATTTGCAAGTTCAAATGACATGGCCATCATGTATCAGATGTTGTTAAACAAGGGTACTTATGGGGGTGTTCAATATTTCAAACCTGAAACTGTTGATATGTTTACAGCAAAACAATCTAATGTAAGCAGAAGAGGTCTTGGATTTGACAGATGGGATCCAGATCTATCAAAGCATTACCCTTCTGAATTGGCTTCTCCTCAGACCTACGGCCATACAGGTTACACGGGAACTTGTGTATGGGTAGATCCATCCAGGGGACTAGTATATGTGTTCTTATCAAACCGGGTAAACCCGGGAGTAACAGAAACCCTAAGCAGACTGAAGATCAGAGGAAGAATACAGGATGTAATCAACAAAGCGATAGACAAAAGTAAAAACTAGGTCTCCTGTTCTCATCAGCAGAAAAAACAAAAAGGCGAATAAGAACCATTAATCTTATTCGCCTTTTTACTTTATTAAAATCTCGTGATTTATTTTTTTAATCCGATTTCTCTCAGTCTTTCATCAAGATATTCACCAGCAGTCATATCAGCATAAACCTTTGGATGTTCTGCATCAATACATGATGCCAGACTGGTAAGATCCATTGTTGACCTTGGGTGTAAAAAGAATGGAACAGAGAAACGGGAAGTTTTCATCAGTTCACGTGGTGGATTCACTACCCGGTGTGTGGTAGACCGCAATTTATTATTCGTTAAGCGCTGCAACATATCACCAACATTAACCACGATATCTGAATGATGTGCTTTAATTGGTAACCATTCGTTGCTGCGTGTCAAGACTTCAAGCCCATCTGCACTTGCACCAATCAAAAGGGTAATTAAGTTGATATCCTCGTGTGCACCTGCACGAACCGCATCATCAGGAATTGACTCTGGATTTTCAATAGGAAAATAATGAATACCTCTTAAAATGGAATTTCCGTTGTGTACATATTGATCAAAATAATCTATTGGCAAACCCAAATAAGTAGAGATAGCTCTCAATAGATGTTTCCCATTACTTTCCAGTTTCTGATAGATCTCACGGGTTACTGTATTGAAAGCAGGAAGCTCTTCCAGATATTCGTTATCCGGATACTCCTTCTTAATTGCGTCACCATCAGTCACCTCCTGCCCAATTTGCCAGAACTCCTTTAAATCCGCAGTTTTAGCACCTTTTGCTGTTTCTTTACCCGGACTGGTATAACCTCTTTGGCCGGCCAGTTCTGGTTTTTCATATTTCCTTTTTTGTTCAGGAGATAACGCAAACATCGCTTTGATATTTTCATAGAGCTGATCGATCAGCTCCTGACTAACGCCATGGTTGGTAATCGTTACAAAACCCGAATCGTTAAAAGCTCTCCCAAGTTCATCGGAAAACTTTTTACGCTGCTCTTCTGTTCCATTGATATAAGACCCCAGGTCCAGACAAGGTATATAAGGTGTTGACA
>NZ_QAIL01000618.1 GCF_003061025.1 Pedobacter sp. HMWF019
GTTATGAATAAAAATGTAAAATATATAGACTGGGGGCTGATCGATTACCAACAGGCCTGGGACCAACAGGAAGAAATTTTTAATCAGACTGTAGCCCTTAAAACGGCAAACCGTACCAATCATACGGAAATTGAAACCCCCAATGTGCTGATCTTTTGCGAACACCCTCATGTATATACGCTAGGGAAAAGTGGTTTGCCGGAGAATTTACTATTGGATGAAAAGGGTCTGGAGGAAAAACAGGCTACCTATTATAAAATAAACAGGGGCGGTGATATTACCTATCATGGTCCGGGCCAGATCGTAGGATATCCTATACTTGATCTGGACAATTTTTTTACTGACATTCATTTATATCTGAGAACCCTCGAAGAGGCGGTTATTCTCACTTTAAAGGATTATGGCGTTGAGGCGGGGAGGTACCCAGGCTATACCGGGGTTTGGCTGGATGCGGATAACGAAAAGGCCAGGAAGATCTGCGCTCTGGGCGTAAGGTGTAGCCGCTGGGTGACCATGCATGGTTTTGCTTTTAATGTGAATACGGATTTGGACTATTTCAAAAACATTGTTCCTTGCGGAATAGATGATAAGGATGTGACTTCGTTGAAGCGTGAGCTTGGGCGTGAACTGGATATGGAAGAAGTTAAGACTGTTCTCAGAGGCCATATTGCGGATCTGTTCTCTATGAAACTGGATGTTTAGTTTTATCTGTCTGGATTAATTTCCTTTCTTGTGTTTTTGAGGGGGGTATCATTGGAATTTTTAGGAGACCTGCTTCCAGGCTGCGCGATATCAGGCGGCCGAAGGGGCCGCAGATCTCTAAGGCCTTCCAGCAGGTCTCCTAAAAATTCCTCAGCATATTGGCTAGTGAGGGTGGTAACCTTGCCATTCTTATCTTTTTTTCAGTAACCTTATATATATAGCCTATCCATCTATAGTAGTATACAATAGATGGATAGGCTATATAGCGCTTAGTCAGGGGCTATACCAAGCGGCGGACGCAGATAAACGCGGTATGCCTGTGAACCGGACCAGGATGCGCATTTCCCGAATGAGCTGCGTTTGAAGTGCGGTTTTGATCCGTGACTGGCCAGTTTTGATTATAGGTCGTTGTTCCTTTCCTTTGAGCTCCATTGTTATTTTACTCCTTGCCGATCCATCTTGTCCGTTTCTGCCTCCTGCCGTTTCTGCACCCTCCTGTGCACTTTGCCGGGAAAA
>NZ_QAIL01000078.1 GCF_003061025.1 Pedobacter sp. HMWF019
GTTTTGCTTCTTTGAAATAGACATTAATATAGATTCTGGTCTCATGCTTTGGTGTTTTTTTTTGTTGAGCATACGATAAGGAACTGAAAACAAAATATTGCAAGCAGAGAAAAAATAACTTTATATAAATATTTGTTTTTTTCATTTTGGATTAATTTTAGAAAAGAAATTCATCTATCGTTCTGTTGAATTCCTGACAATTGAATTTCTTGTAAGGGAATCGGTAATGTATATCTTTTATCATTGGGGGATAATGAATAAGTAATTCCATTAATAGTCCTGGATAGTACCTTTTGAAATCTCGTCTCTTGGTTTAATCTACGTAGATCCTCCCAACGGATATTGGAGACAAAAGGGAGTTCTTTTCTACGCTCTTTTAAAATGAATTTTAAGACTTCCTCTTGGTTATCCGAATTCACTTTGGTGAAATTATTTGTTTTGTATCTATTAATTAATAGCATGTTTAGATCTGATAGGGCATTAGCTATATTTCCTTCTCTAGCGTTGCATTCAGCACGTATTAAATAGATTTCATTGGTGGCTAAACCAGCGAAGTTTCTTCGGTTTCCCGAGTATGCTCCCCTGAACTTAATATTTAAATCATTACCGAAATAGAATAATTGTTTTCTTAGGTCGGCGTCTTCGTAAGATTGATATAGATCATTTGAAACCAAGCCTTGGGCGGAGGTTAATGGACTAACTACGGGGTATATTAGAGCTTGAGCGTAGAATAAAATTTCAGAATTGGCTTTGCCGAACTCAGAAAATCTATAAGTCAAACTAGTAGAAACAATGGTGTTATAGTCCAATAGATCGGGTCTGATATTTAATGTTTTGTCTGCGAAGTTTTTAGCTAAGTTGTAATTACTCATATTTAAATAGGTCTTTGCTAATAATGCAAATGCAGCTGCGTTAATAGGTCTTTGGAGATAAGACTGCGATGTCGGTAACAGCTTGCTGGCTTCTAGCGCATCATTAATTATTTGTTGGTAGGTAGCATCCAATGAAGCTCGTTTAAAAGTTTCGTTAACGTCAGAATTTAATCTAATTGGTAATCCAAGATCTGTTTCTGCCGTTTTGCTATAAGGTTTACAGAACAATTGTGATAAATTGTAATAAGAAATGGCTCGATGAAATAAGGCCTGTCCCTTTATATTATTATAATCTGCACTTAAAGTGTTATTTTTCTTTAGGCCATCAAGTATTACATTCGCTAATTGGATTACAGTAAAGTAATTATTCCATTCAGTTGAAATACCTCCTTCCCATATTGTATTGTTCCATATGTAAAGGTTTCTAGTAGTTTCGTCATAAGTTTTATATGAATTATCTGTTAAATAGTAATTATCAGCGCCAACTAATCCGGCTGTTGAATATTTTTCATTAAATATTCCTGTATTATCTAACATAGCTTGAAAGTCACTTAGAGTAGTTGGAACAACAGCTCTTTTGTCATTTTTTATATCTAGCCAGTCGTTTTGTTTTTTGCAGTCTATCGTGAACAAGCAAAAAATGAATAGTATCTTAATAGTAAGATGTTTGTTTAGGTTGTTTACTTTCATCTCTTTAGAAATTAGCATTTATACCAAAAGAAAGTGAGAATTGAGGAGGGGTTATACCTCCTTGACCTGCGGCATTTGGGTCAATGCCAAATTTGTTTTTTCTCCATATTATTCCTATGTTATTAGCATATCCAAAGATGTTTAGTCTTGATAGGTTAAGCTTTTTTAGACTTTTTGAAGGTATTTCAAAAGCTAAACGAACATCTTGTAGACGGATATGGTTTCCTGACTCAATTAATACCTCGGAATATTGATAGAATGAATTTCTATAAAAGTCTGATGGATAAACCAATGACGGAACACTTGTGCTCAATTCGTCGCCCGGTTTCTGCCATCTTTGAGTGAAATCTTTATTTTGCCCATTTTGGATGATAGAGGTGTAATTAAGACTACTGCTTGTTCTTCGAAATACATAACCAAGTCGGTAGATTATATTAATTGACAAATTAAACCTGTCAAATGATAGTTCATTACGAAATGAGCCAAATACAGTTGGAATCAAAGATCCATTATACTTTAAGCTATCAGGATTGAAATTGTTAATAATGGACATGTAATCCTCACTTATTTTGCCCCCTAAGTAACCTCTAGGGTTTCCATTTTGTGGATTTAGCCCAGCCCATTTGTAACTAAATAAAGCATACAATGATTTCCCACTTACGGCTCCTGGAGTATAAATGCTACTTGAAGTTCGTGGAGCATCATATTTTACTACTTTGTCATTTAGACTTGTTAATGTGAAAATTGTTTGCCATTTAAATTTTCTATTAAGAATTTGACTTTGTAAAGTGATGTCTATTCCTTTGGTTTCCGTGCTCGCTGTGTTTGCCTGATATGTTGTGAAGCCTGTTTGGGGTGCGAGGGAAGTGGGTTGTACTAAATCTTGTCCATTTTTCTTGTATAGCTCTATAGTACCACTTATAGCATTTTTCTTACTAGAGAATTCAAGGGCAAAATTTATGTTTCTAACTTTTTCCCATCTAAGTTGTGGATTTGGGGCTTTTGTATTTTCGATAATAGGAGCACCGGTAACCAGGCTTGAACTATAAACTCCCGTTAAGTATGCAGTGCCATATTCATAAGTGTTTCCATTGTATCCATATGTTGCTCGTAAACTTAGTATTGGCAACCAATTAAAAGTGTAAAATGACTCTTTGTTTATGTTCCAGCGTATACCAGACGACCATAATGGTGTGATTTTATCATTCGTTTTTGCTCCAAATAGATTAGCTCCATCTTTCCTTGCACTTAAATTGATTGAATATCTCTGATCATAATCATAGGCTGCATTTGCGTAGTATGATACATATCTGTTTAATGTCCCTGTAATTCCTCCACTAGAACCGGGTAGTAAATCGGAACCTGATGGGTTGGTTGGATAACTAGTTTGATAGTTTAAGGTATTATTATAAGTTCCAAATTGATCATTATATCCATAAGATATTTGATTGGTACCTGTAGTTTCTAGCTGTCTAACTTCTGCTCCTGCGATTGCTGTTATTGTATTTTTATTAAAAGTTTGATCATAATTGGCCTGAACTCTGAAATTATGTGCTTGCCATTCATAATTATTTTGTTCTAGTATTCCTCCTTTAGGAAAATTATAGGTTATTGAGTTGTTAGTTGGATTAAATGAACTAAATTTATTTATCAGATCACGAGCATAGTAAGTTGCACTGTTATGAAGATCATACATAGAAATGACCTGCTGTTCATTTTGGTAATTGAGTTGGATGTTTAGGTTCGATATAACTTTATATTTAATGCCAAATTTTAATAATAGGTCTTTTATTTTTGTTTTGTTGTCAGCAAGATTGATTTCATCTAACGGTTTGTAGCTCCAGTCAAGCAATCCACTTTTGCTCATTAGAGCAATGTAATTAGATCTTAAATTTCTAGCTAAAGTACTTGTTCCATTCTCGTCTTTCAGAGTGGCATAAGGAAAAATATTTGCATAGGGTGCTCCAATAGATGTATATGCTCCATAGTAAAAATCATTGTTTGATTTTGTTGTATTTTGACT
>NZ_QAIL01000079.1 GCF_003061025.1 Pedobacter sp. HMWF019
ATGTTTATGATATCAATTTAATATCATTTAAATACTAGATAATATGAAAACAGAAAGTACTGTAAATCCTTTTAATGGCTACGTTGCTATAGTCATTCTGATTCTTGCCGCGGGTCTGCTTGCCTTTGGTATAGTAACACAATCCGTTGGATTGATTATCGCTTCGGCTTTAGTTATTATTTTAATTGCCAAGGGCCTGATCATTGTAAGCCCGAACAGTTCTAAGGTATTGTTGTTGTTTGGAAAATACCGGGGAAGTGTAAAGCAAAATGGCTTGTTTTGGATCAATCCATTGTTTACCCGGTTTACCTATTCCTTGCGGGCCAGGAACTTTGAAAGTGAGAAAATTAAGGTGAACGATAAAATGGGGAATCCCATCCTGATTAGTGTAATTTTGGTTTGGCGGGTTAGGGATACGTTTAAAGTGGCCTTTGAGGTAGATAATTACAGCGCCTTTATTAAAATACAATCAGACTCAGCGGTGCGTAAGCTGGCTGGTTCTTTTCCTTATGATCATTTTGAAGATGAAACGGCTACTGTAACCTTAAGTACGAATTTTGACGATGTGAACCGTGCTTTGGAAAATGAGTTGGCAGAGCGTTTGGAGATTGCCGGTATAGAGGTTATTGAATCCAGGATCGGTTATTTGGCATATGCGCCTGAGATTGCGCATTCCATGTTGAGAAGGCAGCAGGCTTCGGCTGTCGTTGCAGCGAGACATAAAATTGTTGAAGGTGCTGTTGGGATGGTAGAGAGTGCTTTAAAACTGCTTTCGGAAAAACATATTATAGAATTTGATGAGGATAAGAAAGCTGCCATGGTGAGTAATTTAATGGTGGTGCTTTGTGGGGATAGTGAAACTAAACCGGTGATCAATACCGGAACTTTAAATCAGTAAAGATGGCCGAAAAGAAATCATTTGCATTGAGAATTGACGCAGAGACAATGAAGGCTATTGAGAAATGGGCTGCTGATGAATTTCGTAGTGTTAATGGCCAGATTGAATGGATGCTTCATAAGAGCCTTAAGGACGCGAAGCGTTTGAAAGGAAAAACAGAGAGCGGTTTGGATAAGTAGAGGGGAATTTTTGGAAAATTCTGTACAGCTGCTTCAAGACTGACGATATCAGGCGGGCTGAAGGAGCCCGCAGATCTCTGAGGTCTTTCCGCAGTGTACGAGAATTTTCCTTAGCAAATTGCAGAGGAGGGAGGCCGGGCAGGGCGTTGAGCGTGGGGAAGCAGGGAGTAGAGAAAAGCAGGGAGTAGAGAAAAGCAGGGAGTAGAGAAAAGCAGGGAGTAGAGAAAAGCAGGGAGTAGAGAAAAGCAGGGAGTAGAGAGTGTACTTAATGTAAATTAAAGCGTAAATTTTTGCCGTAAGAAGGAATTGGTTAGATTTGAAAGAAAAAAGTTATGGGTTTAAGTGAAATCTTAAAAAGCGCGCACTCAGGATGGCGCTATGTAGTGTTAATTCTCCTTATCGTTGCTATTGTTAATGCCTTTTCAGGCTGGTTGGGGAAAAAAGCGTATACAGAAGGCAATAGAAAGCTGAATGTTTTTACGCTGATCAGCTCACATATACAGTTGCTTATGGGCTTGGTTCTTTATTTCATGAACAACTGGTACAAAGCGGACAGTTCGGTAGCCATGGCCAGGTACTGGAAAATGGAGCACATTAGTATGATGATCTTTGCTGTAATTTTAATTACAGTGGGTAATGCCCGCTCTAAGCGTTTTGATAATCCAGCGGCTAAACATAAAACCATTGCGATTTATTTTACGCTGGCCCTGGTGATCATTGTTGCCGCAATCTATGCGATGACAAAGGCTGATGTGTCCCGTTCATTCTTTGGAGTATCGTAAATTTTACAATTTTATTTTGACTTCTAAGTTTTATTTATATTTTTGTTGCTCATGATCAACAATATACATACATGGCAGTGGCGTGGTAATTCCGAAAAGAGTTTCGTCGCAGCTTTGTGTACCTTATAGTTTATCAACCTAAACCAACCACATTTCTAACCCGACGTTACACAACGTC
Organism: Pedobacter sp. HMWF019; assembly: GCF_003061025.1. Classification (GTDB taxonomy): domain Bacteria; phylum Bacteroidota; class Bacteroidia; order Sphingobacteriales; family Sphingobacteriaceae; genus Pedobacter. The sequence goes on from NZ_QAIL01000079.1 coordinate 2,038, forward strand.
GGGTTTTTTTGTGTTTGGACTTTTTTGATTTTTAAAAATGATGTTATAAATAATTTATGAAAGGCAACATTACGATCCACACTTCTTTCAAAAAGAGGCTCGCAGATACCACAACTCCAGTGAGTATCTACCTTCGGTTAAGAGATGTATTCCCCAATACGATCTTACTGGAAAGCTCTGACTATCATAGCAGGGAAAATTCTGTAAGTTATGTCTGTGCAGATCCTGTAGCTGGCATTGTGCTGAAAGATGAGGTACTGTCTGTTTATTACCCGGACGGGAGCAGAGAAGAGAAAACCGATTTTAGCCTTATTGAAGAGATAGATGCGTTTAAGTCTAAATTTGATCATCAGTCAGACACTGATGGCCGTTATATTTCCTCCGGGCTTTTTGGCTATTTTACTTGGAATGCTGTGCAGCATTTTGAGGATATTTCCCTGACTGCCAGTGCCCCTGAGCAGGAGACCATCCCTGTTATGCAATATCATGTATACCGGTACATCATCGCTGTTGATCACTTTCGCAATGAGATCACATTGTTCAATAACAGTTTCAATGGGGAAGAGAATGTAGATCTGGAAAAGATTGAATACCTGATCCAGAATAAAAATTTCCCGGAATATAATTTTAAGATAGAAGGCGAAGAAAGCTCCAATTTGACAGACCAGGGATTCATGGATATCGTGGAAAAGATGAAGAAGCATATCTTAAGGGGTGATGTCTTTCAAATTGTTCCTTCAAGGGCATTTAAGCAGGGTTTTTCTGGTGATGAGTTTAATGTATACCGCTGCTTGCGCTCCATTAACCCTTCGCCATATCTGTTCTATTTTGACTATGGAGACTTCAAGCTTTTTGGTTCTTCGCCGGAGGCACAAATTACGATTAAGAACAACACGGCAAATATCTTTCCGATTGCGGGCACGTTTAAACGTACCGGAAATGACGAGGAGGATGCTGAAATTGCCAGAAAACTGGAACAGGATCCTAAAGAAAGTGCAGAACACGTGATGCTGGTAGATTTGGCCAGGAATGACCTGAGCAGGCATTGTAATCAGGTGCAGGTGAAATCTTTTAAAGAGGTTCAGTATTATTCTCACTTGATCCATTTGGTGTCGAAGGTGAGTGGGAATTTGCAAAAGGGCACTTCAGCAATTAAGGTCGTGGCAGATACTTATCCGGCAGGCACTTTAAGCGGTGCTCCAAAATATAAAGCGATGCAGCTGATTGATCAGTACGAAGGATTAGGGCGTAATTTTTATGCGGGGGCCATTGGCTATATGGGTTTTAATGAAGAATTTAATCATGCCATCATGATCCGGACCTTTATGAGTAAAAACAATGAGCTGCATTACAGGGCGGGTGCAGGTATTGTGGCAGATTCTGTGGCGGAGAACGAACTGAACGAAGTAAATAATAAAATTGCTGCTCTTCGGAAAGCGGTACAAATGGCAGTGGAGATTTAAGAAAAATATATGAAGAAGAAAGTATTGGTTATAGATAACTATGACTCTTTTACCTACAACCTGGTACATCTGGTGAATGAAATTGGATACGAAGTGGAGGTTTGGAGAAATGATAAATTTGAGCTGGAGGATGTGGACCGTTACGATAAGATCCTGTTGTCTCCCGGACCGGGTGTTCCTGAGGAAGCAGGTCTGCTTTTGGATGTGATTAAAACCTATGCAGGAAAGAAAAGTATTTTTGGTGTATGCCTCGGACAGCAGGCTATTGCAGAAGCTTTTGGAGGTAATTTATTGAATTTAGGCCGGCCCATGCATGGTATTGCAACTCCAATCAACGTTTTGGACCTGGAGGAGCTGACCTTTAAAGATTGCCCTGAAATTATTAATGTGGGCAGATATCACTCATGGGTAGTCGATACCGCAGGTCTTCCTTCTATTTTTACAGTAACAGCTACGGATAAAGACGGACAGATCATGGCGCTCAGACACAATGAGTTTGATGTTAGGGGGGTGCAATTTCACCCGGAGAGTGTATTAACAGAATATGGTAAACAAATGATGCAAAACTGGTTGGAATCATGAACATCCTGGATAAAATAGTTTTACGTAAGCGCGAAGAGATACAGCTGGCTAAACAAAAAGTAAGTGTACAACAACTGGAAGCAGCACCGCACTTTGAGCGTCAGCCTTATCGGTTTAAAGATTTTTTAACAAATGACCAGCGGACAGGTATTATCGCTGAATTCAAACGCCGTTCACCCTCCAAGGGTATTATTAACGATAGGGTAACGGTAGAGGAAGTGACAACAGCATATGCTGCTGCTGGCGCTTCTGCAATTTCTGTCCTGACGGATATTGATTTCTTTGGTGGCGATCCTTCGGATCTCCTGAAGGCCAGGGCTGTTAATCAGGTTCCATTACTAAGAAAAGATTTCATGATAGATGAGTACCAGGTTTTGGAAGCAAAAGCTTGGGGAGCAGATGTTATTTTATTGATTGCTGCAATTCTGACACCAAAAGAGATTGTGGCATTGGCAGCTACGGCAAAAGGGCTTGGTTTAAATGTGCTTTTAGAGGTGCATAACCAGGAGGAATTGGAACGGAGTATTTGTGCCGATTTGGACGCGATTGGTGTAAATAACAGAAATCTGGCCGATTTTTCAGTAAATATCCAGACTTCTTTTGATCTGGTACATCAGATTCCGGATGATTTTATGAAGATTTCTGAAAGTGCCATCAGCCACACTGATACGATAAAGCGTTTGAAGGTTGCGGGATTTAATGGCTTTTTGATCGGGGAGAACTTTATGAAAACCGAAGATCCGGGCGCTGCAATGCGCCAGTTTGCCAGAGATTTAATCTCGGTATAACTTTTGTATCTTTGCAGGGATACATGGGAAAACAAAAATTTTATGATACCGCACTTAAACAGGAACGCGCTGTACTTGTTGGTGTGATCAGGCCCGGGGAAACCCCGGAAGAGACCAAAGAATATTTGGATGAGCTGGCTTTTCTGGTAGATACGGCAGGAGGAAAGGTAGAGCATGTTTTTACACAGAAAATGCTCCGCCCGGAACGTGCTACATTTGTTGGTACCGGTAAACTGGAAGAAATACAGGCTTATGTGAAGTCTGAAGAGATAGATATGGTGGTGTTCGACGATGAACTTTCGCCATCTCAACTTAGAAATATTGAGCGGGAACTGCAGGTGAAGATCCTGGACCGAAGTAATCTGATCCTGGATATTTTTGCTGGAAGGGCACAAACAGCTCAGGCCAAGACACAGGTGGAATTGGCGCAGCTTCAGTATTTGCTGCCAAGATTAACCCGGTTATGGACCCACCTGGAGCGCCAAAAAGGGGGTATCGGGATGCGTGGTCCTGGTGAAACGCAGATCGAAAGTGACAGGAGGATGATTCTGGAGAAGATTTCCCTGTTGAAAAGCCGGTTGAAGCTTATCGATAAGCAGAATGAAACACAGCGGAAAAACCGTGCGCAATTGATTCGGGTGGCATTGGTGGGCTATACCAACGTAGGTAAGTCTACGATTATGAATATGCTGTCTAAATCGGAGGTGTTCGCGGAGAACAAATTGTTTGCGACACTGGATACAACGGTTAGAAAAGTGGTTATTGACAATTTACCTTTCCTGCTTTCAGATACCGTTGGTTTTATTCGTAAGCTACCGCACCATTTGGTAGAATGTTTTAAGTCTACACTCGATGAGGTCAGGGAAGCGGATATATTGATCCATGTGGTGGATGTGTCGCATTCCAGTTTTGAAGATCAGATCGGTGTAGTGAATGAAACATTGAAGGATCTTGGAGCTAGAGATAAGGAAACGATTATGGTTTTCAATAAGATAGACGCCTACGTGAGCCCTGAACCGGTTGAAGAAGGTGAAGATCATGTGCCATTTACTTTGGCTGAGTTTAAAAAGAGTTGGATGGCACATCATAATGCCCCAGCTTTATTTATCTCCGCACTGCACAAAGAAAATTTAGAAGAGTTCAAGCAGTTATTGTACGATAAAGTGGTGGCCTTGCATACGCAGCGTTATCCTTATGATAAGTTGTTATATTAATATTTAAGTGGAGGATTAGATTATGGAAAGTAAAAGACAACAGAAATTTGCAGGGGTATTACAGGAAGAACTGGCAGCGATTTTTCAACGTGAAGGGGCGGCATATTTACCCAATACACTGGTTACCATTACCAAAGTCCGGGTATCACCAGATCTTGCCGTCGCGAAAGTTTATCTTAGTTTTTTAAATACGAATAACACTGCATTATCCGTTGCAACGGTAAATTCACATTCAGGGGAGATCCGTTATAAACTGGGTTCGAGGATTAGGCACCAGGCGCGTATTGTTCCTACGCTTACTTTTTTTGTAGACGATACAAATGAGTATGTGGAGCATATGGATAAGATCTTTGATAAGATTTCTAAAGACAGAAAAGATACAGATCAGGAGGGGTAAAAGCCTCCTTTTATTTTACCAGGAATGACACCTTCGGAACGCTTTGATGCTTATTTTAGAAGAAAGGATATTTCTATAGCTCAGGTTGTGGATTTTGACCCTGAAAAGGATGCCCTATTTCCTTTTGACTTTACAAAAAACAACCTTGAACTGACGGAGGATGTGTTGAAAGATACCGTAAAATTTTCGGTCTGGGTAGAGCATAAGTTGCGGGAAAACCTATGTCGGTATGGAATTGGAGGGTATGGGGAACACCGAACCATATATGCCCGAAGTGCCCATTTTGATACGGCCGAAGAGCCTCGCCGCCTGCATCTTGGCGTAGATATTTGGGGGCCTGCCGGAACGCTGGTGTATAATTTCCATGAAGCTGTAGTGCATAGTTTTAAGTTTAATGACCATTTTGGTGATTACGGTGCAACGATCATTTTAAAATATGATTTTGAAGGGCTGGTGTTGTATGGCCTTTATGGACACCTGAGCCTTGCGTCTTTAAAAGAATTGCATGAGGGGCAGGTCATCGCTGCCGGAGCCGCTTTTGCATCTTTCGGCATTCCGGAAGAGAATGGTTACTGGCCGCCACACCTGCATTTTCAATTGATGTTTAGTATGCGTGGCCTAAAGGGAGATTATCCTGGAGTTTGCAAATTTTCGGAACGCTCAACCTATTTGGCCAATAGTCCTGATCCAAATCTGATTCTGAGACACAGCCTGGGTCATTCAGTTTAACGTAAACTTTTTGGTTTAAATTCTTCAGCTGGTTTAATTTACGTAAATTAGGATATGACAAAAATTTTCATTTCCTTTTTTCTGCTGATGGGTTTTTCCTGTGCCGCACAACAGCCGGAGTTTAAAGGTGGGTTGGAAACTTTTGTGCGTGCAAATACTGTTTATCCTCCGTATTCACAAGCCAATTGTATTGAGGGCCGGGTAACGATCAATTTCAAACTGGACCAGCAGGGCCGGGTTTTTAATGCTTTTGTGAAATCTGGAATAGGTACGGATCTGGATGATGAAGCCCTTCGTCTGATTCGGATGAGCAGTGGTCAGTGGAAGGTGCCTGTGGGTTATGATACGACTCATGTATTGGTTGTGCCTGTTAATTTTAAACTGGATGGATATGACTGTGGTAATAAAAGTAAAGCAGAGATCCAGCAAGCCATTAATGCCTATAAATCAAGTGATGCATTGGCCAATGCGGTGTTGAATTTTTATATCAATAAGGAAAAAGGCGTTTATAACGCAGCTGATGAACCTAAAATTCTTGCTCTGAGAAAGGAACTGGGTTATGATAAGGCCTATATGGAACAGAGAATTAAAGATGGTCTGGCCAAACTTAAACAAAAAGATAAGGAGGGCGCCTGTGAGGACTTCTTGTTTGTAAAACACATGGGATTTGACCTTGCAGATGAGCAGCTGCAGAAGTATTGCAGATAGAAAGCAGGCCTATATAATAATTTGAATGGCTGCGGGTAGCAGTTCTGCATTGATCTGTTTTACCTTCCCTATATATTCTCCGTCTACCTGGAAATGCACCAAATGTTTGGTTTGGATATTTAGTTTCTTGGTGTGAAAGGTTTCGATTTTTTCTGGATTGAAAGGAAGGGAGGTGAATCGGATCTTCAGAATTTCAGCTATTGAATATTGCTTAATGAGGATCACTTCAAAAAGGTCGTCATCCAGTTTTCCCTCAGGATTAATCTTTACCCCGGTGCCATACATGGTTGCGTTGGCAATAACCACCATGGCGGCCTCCGATTGGATATCCTGGTCGCCCATTTTCAATTTCACATTCATTTTATGATGTTTCCATAGTGCATGCCAGGATGCTCTTGCATAAGCCCACATGCCTCTTTGAGGGAGGTCATCGAATTTTTTAATGACATAAGCATTAAATCCGATGTCAGATAGATGGATGCAGAGCTCTCCGTTGATGTTGACGACATGGATGCTTTGGGGAGTTCCCTGGATACAACGATCGAGGGCCTGGTTAATGTCAGTGGGAATGCCCAGTTCCCGGGCCATGCCGTTGGCAGATCCGGCAGGAACTATGCCTATAGGGATGCCGGAATTGAGCAGGCATTCTGCCACCAGTTTTAGAGTGCCGTCTCCGCCTACGGCAATTACGCGGGTTGGAGCGGCTTTTTTTATCGCTTGTTTAATTTGCCTGGAATCGCAGTTCTTTTGGAGTTCAAAAATTTCTATTTCATGATTTTTATCGGCAAAGAAATTCGTGATCATAGCGTGGAGATCCATATTGTGGTTTCCAGACCCGGGATTGACGATGAAAAGTAATCTGTGTTTCAAGGCTGTTTGTTTAATTTGCTGTCTAGAACAAACAACACCGCCGCCGCTCTGTTTGATTTATAATGAAGAATTCTGTTAGCGTAAAAATTTATCATGGTTATGGGCATACCCATAATTTGGTGGTGTATGGCCATGTGTTTAAATATAGAGCAAGTAACAAGCAGGTATTCAGCAATAGTTTGCTGGTTAATATCCTTCACCTGTTGAGGCTTTTCGTTCTAAAACCCTTTCCTTTTACCAGGGTACGGCTTCATTTTAATGGAGATGTGATAGATCAGACAACGGAATACGATGGCTTTTTTAAATTCGAATGGAGTGCCACGAAAAATATTGCTGCTGGCTGGCACCGAGTGAAAGTGGAGGCTTTAGCAAAGGACGGCGCTGTTATTGCAGATAGTTGGGGGGAGATCTATGTGCCTCACATTACTCAATATGCTTTTATCTCAGATATTGATGATACCATTATGGTTTCTCATTCGGCTACAATAGGCAAAAGGCTAAGGGAGCTTTTGATCAAAAACCCACATACAAGAAAGACTTTTAAGGATGCCCGCTTACATTATGAGCTTTTGGCTTTTTCGAATACAAGTCCGGACCAACCCAACCCTTTTTTTTATGTATCCAGCAGCGAATGGAATCTGTATGATTATCTGGTGGAGACCTTTCGTTTTAATCAATTACCCGAGGGTGCTTTTTTGCTGAATCAGATCAAACGCTGGCGCAATCTGTTTCGCACGGGAAAGACGGGGCATGAAGGAAAATTACTTCGGGTGATGAGAATTCTGGATGCTTTTCCCAATCAGAAATTTGTTTTTTTTGGCGACAACTCGCAACAGGATCCTGAAATTTATGCGAGTATCGCTGCCCGTTATCCGGATCATGTTGAGGCAATCTATATCCGGAATGTGAGCCCTGAAAACTTCAGTTCCGCAAGAAGCCTGCTAGAGAAGGCCGAGCTTCGGGGAATTAAAACCTGCCTGTTCAACCAGAGCAATGAGGCTATTTTACATTCCAGAAAATGCGGACTGATCAGTCTAGATAAAGTTGAGGGTGTTAAACCGCTGATTTAAGATTTGTGCGTTATTTACATCAAGCCATTTGTCAAGGATGGTTCCATAGACCTGCCTGAAATCTACCTGGTATTTTAAATCACCTGCCTCCAGATCTTGTAAATTAGGCGCGGCATTATAGATGCCTTGTTTTTTTAGCTTTCCGCCAAAGAGGAACATGTTGTTTGCTGTGCCATGATCTGTTCCGTTACTGGCATTTTGCTCTACTCTTCTGCCAAATTCTGAAAAGGTCAATACCAGGGTGTCGTCTAGTTTGTTGTTCTGTTTCAGGTCTTTTAGAAATGCATTAATGCCCTCAGCGTATTGTTTAAGAAGTCTGCCCTGTTGTGGGGTTTGGTCTACATGGGTATCAAATCCGCTTAAGGAAACATAATAGACCCGGGTTTTAAGGCCCGAAGAGATAAATTTAGCGACGGTTTTCAATTGGCTGGCAAATCCCGTTGAAGGATAAACAAAGTTGTCCTGGTAGATTTTAGAAGTGTTTTGGATATAATTGGCGGATGAGGAGGTTTCAATCATGGTTTTGTAGAGGTAGCCCAAATTGTCTTCATCCAGGTGCTCTTTATCGTTGTTCATCATCTCTTTGAAAAAAGGCTCATTGGTATTTCTGAATAAGGCCGCAGGATCCTTAAGTGCAATTCCTTTCTTTGTTTTTCCCTTCATGGCGAGCGAGAGGCTGTCGTCGACTTCAATGGCTGTATAGGGGAATTTGCAGCTCTGGCAATTGGAATCCAGGTAACGTCCAATCCAGCCGGTGGAGAGGAACTGGTTTGCGTCACTTGCGGTTTGCCAGATGTCCATCGACCTGAAATGGGAACGATCCGGGTTAGGGTAGCCTACGTCATTGATAATGCTCATCCAACCCTGGTCGTAGATTTCCTTAAGCGCAGAAAGATTTGGGTTAAGGCCTTGCATGTCATCCAGCTTGATCAATTCCTGGGGCTTTATGGCAATGTTTTTTCTTTTTTGGTAATAGATGTCATTTCCAAAGGGAATAACCGTGTTCAGGCCATCGTTTCCGCCTGAAAGCTGTACCACCACCAGGTTTTTATATAAGGTTAATTCATCTAGGGCAAGGGCTTCAAATGGTTTTATGAAAGCTGGAACAACAAGGGTTCCTGCGGCAGTGAGCATGGAATTCTTTAAAAAATCTCTTCTTTTCATCGTGTTTTCTCCTCAAATGATTAGCAAAGCTGGTATTCTGGTGTACTGGTAATTTCTATGGCTGTTTTTTTTAAATCAGAGCTGTTGGTTGTCAGGCTTTTGATCTTACTGCCAGGTAATGGCTGTAACAGGAATGCCGCCAGATCTGCCGTACTACAGTTTTTAGGTAGGGTGTTCAGGAATTTTTCCCAGTTGGCTTCGGCATTGATGTATGATTTTTTCTGGATTTTGGGTTTTCTATTGATGGCTAGAAGTGCCTCTTCTTCCGGATCGGCTTTCGCATTGAAATCAATTAATCCATCGTTTAAGACCAGTGATGGGATTTTCATTCTCAGCATCAGCGAAGAGCTGTCTATCCAGCTTCTGCCACCCGGCCAGCCAGCTACATTGGGTGGATTGAAGAGATATTGACCAAGGCTGCTTTGCAGTTGTATCAAAACTTGAGGTTTATTATAGGTGACGAAAAATTCCCTGCTTAGTCCGACAAGGAGCTCTGCAGGTGATTTGATCTTATTGCCGGTATTCTCGGGGCTATAGAACCATTCTGCTTCAAACATTTTTTTCATGACTGCGGCGATGTCATATTGCTGGTCATAAAAGCAGGAAGACAGTTCTTGGATATGTGCTTCATTAGGTGTATCGCTTACAAAGAAAGTGTAAAGTTTGCGGCAGATGAATGTAGCGGTTGCTGGTTTTTCCAGGATGATATCAATAATGGCCTCTCCATCGAAATTTCCGGTTTTTCCAAAAAAGATTTTGCTACCTGTATCATGTATATAGGGTTTGAATTCAAAATCGCCATCTTTATTATAAGTCCAGCCGGTAAATGCCCTGGCAGACTCTCGGATGTCCTGTTCGGTATAATTGCCCCGGCCAATGGTAAACAGTTCCATAAGTTCCCGTGCGAAATTCTCATTGGGGTGGTTTTTCCTGTTTTGCTGGTTATTGAGGTACTGCAACATTGCAGGAGATTTGGAAACCTCGATCAGTAAGGTTTTAAAGCTCCCTAAGGCATATTTCCTTTGAATGTTATTCAGTTGTTGTGAAAATAAAGGATTGCCTGAACGGCAAGCAAAATGGCCATGCCAGAACAAGGTCATCTTCTCCAGTAAAGGGGTGTCCGTACTGATCATCCTTTGGATCCACTCAATATTGAGGTCTCTTCCTTTCTGGCTTATCTTCCGGATAATTTCCTGCCGTTGTTCTTTTTCTTCCGGACTAAAGTCTTTTTTTCCGTTCAGGCCAGCTTGTATGAGCAACTGTTGCCGGGTTTGGGAAGCATCAACGGTACTCAGATCGGTGATTTTTTGAGCATTGGAGAAGAGTTCTTTGATGGATTTATGCAGGTTTTTTCTGCTGAGGTGTTCCAGCTCAGGATACGCAATTCCGAATCCTGCCCTGTTGTAGAGGTGCTTGACTTTAAAGAAGTTTTCCTTTTTCTCCATGACATAGGAACTTGGTGTCCTGATAGGACTCTGTTTTCACAGATAAGTTTAAAGCTATTTATAAAGAAATCAAAAGAAGCTCTAGCTTATTGATTTTCCAAATGGGGAGAAGGCTAGGTTCATGAGCTTAAAGTGTTGTCTGCCAAAGGGGATGCCTATGATGGTAAGGCACAGGAGGATGCCGAAAAATAAATGGGTAAGCGCAATCCAAAATCCTCCAAAGAGCAGCCAAATGATGTTCATGATGGTAGAAAGGCAGCCGGTGTTGGAAGAAGTATCGGTAATTCGGACGCCAAAAGGTGCAAGGCCAACAAATGCAAATTTAAAACATTGGAGTCCAAAGGGAATACCAACAATGGTGAGGCAGAGGATCAGACCACCGAAAATATATTCAAGAAAAATGAAAAAACCTCCAAAAATGATCCAGATGATATTGCCTATTAAATTCATTGTATGCTCTTTTTATTAAGATGAAATTTAATAAATTTAGTTACATTAATTTTATCTGTTTCTTTTGAAGGAGGGTGCCTTTAAGG
>NZ_QAIL01000619.1:0-7900 GCF_003061025.1 Pedobacter sp. HMWF019
GAATAATACTTACATTTCTGTAGTTAGCGTCAACACTTGCATACTTAGCATTACTTGGCTGAACATAAAGTACATCATTGTTTTGAAGGTAATAATATGGAGAACTAAAAATATCTTTCTTCTGCATATCAAATCTAACAAACTGTCTCTTCCCTTGATTTTCACGAACCAGAAGGACATTATTTCTTACTGCTGTGACATTCAAATCCCCCGCCATACTAAGTGCTTCTGTTAAAGAGATTCTTTCATTTTGCACAGGAAAAACTCCTGGCTTTGCCACATCTCCTAATACTGAAACCTTAAAATTGATAATTCTTAAACTAACAACTGGCTCTTTTAAATAGGTCAAGAGTTTTGACTGGACCAACTCTCTCGCCGCTGTAGTTGTAAGGCCCAGAACCTGAATTGAACCAATTAAAGGCAACTGAATGGCTCCATTCTGATCAACTACAAATCCATTTGCAGTATTAGTGGGATTAGTGCTCACAGAGGCATTCGACGGCAGTGAACTGGTATTTCCCATATTAAAGATCGCGGAAGCCTCCGGATTTAAACTTGTAACAGTAATCGCAAGAATATCGTCTTTCTGAATTTTTAACGGAGTATAATTGTTAATATCTTGTTGCACAATCCCGCTATCTCGCAAATCCTGAAAATAGGGCACGGATTTATACCTAACCCCACAGGAACTTAAAAATAGGACAACAACAATAGACAAGTATAATATCTGTTTCATAGGCTATAAGCACACTTTTAGTTAAAATCTCCCAAAGATAATATTAAATCAGTGGAAACAATTTAGCTACATTTTTGTTACGCTATCCCTCTAAACAATTACAATGCCAATTTGCGTACCATATATTTATTCGGGACTCTTTAATACCCAAAAAATGTCAAATTCCTCAAATAACCAACATAAAAACAACACCCACCTACACTTAAAGTAAAACCTTTCCGGGTTTTGAAAATATTAACTACCTTGCCTTTAGATTAATTAAATAACAAAAACAGAATAAGATGCTATTTTTCAAACGTAAACCTGCCCATTCAGACTTTTCCGCCATTGGAATTGACATGCACTCTCACCTGGTTCCCGGTGTGGACGATGGAGCAAAAGACGTACAAGATAGCATACAGCTCATCACCGGCTTAAAAGAATTGGGCTTCAGCCACCTTATCACCACTCCCCATACGTTACAAGATATACATCCCAATACAAAGGATACTTTACAAGCAGGCCATGCAAAGCTAGAAGGAAAGTTACCTGAAGGCATGCGATTCAACCTCTCCTCTGAATATTATCTGGACGAGCAATTCTTAAACCAACTCGAGGCGGGAGCAGTTATGCCCATGCCCGGGAATCGTCTACTCATAGAATTCAGCCAGATCTCCAGACCCCACGACCTGGAAGAACAAATTTTTGACCTGGGCATTAAAGGTTATCAGGTCATCCTGGCCCACCCGGAACGTTACCTTTTCTTTCACAAACAATTCGATTACTATAAGCGCCTGAAAGAAATGGGCGTCGAATTTCAAGTAAACGCTATGTCTTTAACCCCTCACTACGGCGAAAGGATCAATGTCATCGCACAAAAACTCATCGACAAAGACTATATCGATTTCATTGGAACAGATATCCATCACCTCAGACACCTGGACTCCCTGAAAAAAGTCCCGGGAACCAAACATTTCGCAAAACTAATAGACAGCGGCCTCTTAAAAAACGACCAACTACTATAAAAAAACCGCCCCGGCCCCAATACCAGAGCGGCAATAAAGCGCCCAATCTAAACGAAATCCCTATTAAAACTGAACCTTCTGCAGCGGAGAAAAAATCATATCCTCTACCCCACTGATCTTTACCCCAATCCGTGCAAAAACATAATTCTGCGTTGGAACAATCGTTGGCACAGTAACCGAAAAACTCAGATTATTCAAATCCGCAAGCGCAGCACCCGTCAATTCCTGATTGGTTAAATTGTTACTCCCATCAACAAACTGCGTCTTATTAATATACAACACCGCCCTTTCAATATCCTTCGCGTTAACATCCGTAATGATCTTTTCCAGCTTACAACTCGCATTCACCTTGCCAGCAGCCGCAGTAAAAACACTATTCCGCACCATATAGTAAGGCATCACCTCTATATCCATCGTTTTGCTCCCACTCATGTTCACCGCCACCGTATCCTGTGCCCCCTGAGCATTCTTTGGCCAGAGAAAAGGGCCCTGGTTCGCAGAAAAAACCAGCTTATAGTTCCCATCAAACAATTTCGCAGAATAATGCCCTTCCTGATCAATGTTCACATTAATAGCACCACTCTTTCCAAAACCCGGCTGCCACAGTTCAAAGTAAACATTCCCGTACTGCACATTAATCGCTTCATCTTTATAAACAATCCTGCCATTAAAATCTGTAGCCGGCGCATCGTAATTATCTTTCTTGCAAGAACCCAAAAAGAGCACCAGCAACGCAGCAGTTAAAAAATAAAATCTAGGTCTCATATCTGTATCTTTAAACTTATTGATTAGGGTTTTTAACAATTTTCGGATTTCTGTTGATGATATCCTGATTGATCAAGGAATAGTAATTCCCTAAACGGAAGCGATGCGCTGCAGTAACCTTACTCGGTTTGACCACTTTAAACACATACTTACCATCATTCGCATCTCCCGGATTATAATATTTATAAGCCCATAAGCCAAACACCTGCGTATTCGTTCTGGCTGCAACCCCAATATTGGTCGCATTGGTAAAATCAGCAGCAGACATCGCATTTCCGTTCCAGGCCTTATCCGCGAGCCTCCACCTTTTCATATCCCAAAGCTCATGCCCTTCAAAAGCCAGTTCTACCCTACGCTCATGAACCAAACGATCCAAACTCATATCACCCGCAGTTAATGCCGTGGTCAAACCAGCCCTGTCCCGAACAGGCTTCAAGTAGTCTGCAGCACCCTGAGCATCCCCCAGCGCAAAAGAAGCTTCAGCAGCATTTAACAACACTTCCGCATATCGGTACCTAATCCACCAAACCTCGCTACGGGTACCAATTTGACCAGAACCCGTAGCCGGGTCCAAATACTTACGCACATAAAAACCAGACTGAGCGCTAAACTCCAATCCATCAATAGGTCCATCTGCCCCCACCACCTGTACTGTTCCAGGTTTACCAGGAAGCACATCTTTCTTGGTCTGTCCAAAATTATCTCCGGTGATGATCGTTCCATTAGCCAACATATAACCCGCCCAGATATCTACCGTTTTATTCTTAAACTGCGTTCCCGGAAGAATGACCGTACCTGCCAGCCTCGCATCTCTTCCCGCAAAAATATCCGTAATCCCAGTATAATACACCGGATTTCCCGAAGCATCCACACTCGCCAAAGAAGCATAAGTATTGTCTAGCTTTTCAAAAGACTGCACTAAATTCAAAGAAGGATTCAAACGCCCACCTTGTTGTTCTTCAGCGGAAGAGCGCGGCTGGTTATTAATGGTATACCCATGTACCTTATTGGTCTTCAACTTGAAATCTTTAGCAAAGATCACCTCCGGATTGTTGCCCTTATCTGTAAAAAGGCTCGAGAAATTATCAGACAAATTTGGGTTCTTCTTATATAAAGAATACTGTCCGTCGCTGATGATCTCTTTTGCCGCCTGCAGAGATTTCTGGTAATAAGCCGTCGCCATAGATGCAGGGATACCCACCTCTCCACCAGGCAAACTCACTTGTCCGGTAGACACACCATATTTAGCAATAGACGCCGCATATAAAGCCGCCCTTGATTCCATAGCCAATGCAGCCCCCTTAGTAGCCCGGCTTTGTGTACTTGCTGAATTTGGAAGCTTATTTTTAACCGCCTCCAGCTCACTGATCACAAAATCGTAGACTTCTGATTCTTTAGCACGGGCATGCTGAAGATAAGTCGGATCACCACTGTAATTATACTCCATAGGTTCCGTAATCAAAGGAACACCGCCCATTCTTTTAACCAGCTCAAAATAAACACCCGCCCTGATGAAACGAGCTTCGGCAATAAAGCGGTTCTTATCTGCCTCACTCAATGCAGTCGCTTCCTGGCCCCTTTTCAAAAATACATTCAGGTCCCTGATATAAGCATAATCCCACCAATTCCAGCTGCCATAATCAAATTCAGCATTCTGATGACGCCCATAATCTCCACCATTGGAAGCAAAAGCTTCATCGAAATCCGTAAACTCCCACCAGGCTTCAATGGTCTGGAAATCAGGATAACGGTCATAAAGGTCGCCAATCACAGAAAGAACCAGATTCGGATCTTTCCATGTGGCTTCTACGCTAAGCGTATTGGTTGGTTGCTTATTTAAATATTCAGAATCTTTTTTACAGGATTGTCCAAAAGTCAGCAGGACGATGGCAAACCAGGCATATCTAATATTTTTCATAACTAATAGTCTTATTTTGATCGGTTGGATGATTAAAGGGCTAATTTGATCCCTATATTAAAAAACTTGTTTTGCGGATACTGCAAACCATTATCGTCTGCAATTTCCGGGTCAACACCAAAACTTTTCAGGTTATCAATAGAAAACAAATTATATCCGTTCAGGTAAACCCTTGCATTCTGAACCTTGATTTTCTCCAGCCATCTCTTAGGCAAGGTATAACCAAACTCAATTGTCCTGGCCCTCAGGTAACGCACATTGTGCAACCAAAAAGTAGAATTCCTGTTGTAATTGCTATGTCCGCCTTCATTGAAACGTAAAGCAGGATATTTACCCGCCACCCAAGGACTATTCAAATCATAAGGATCCGTCCGGTGCCAGCTGTCATCTGCAAAACTCTGCAATAAAGCGCCCGTATTTTGAAATGCCCAGCGCTGTTCATAGTTCTGGTTCCAGGAATACAAAGACCCGCCAGAAAAATCTGCAGAGAAATCAAAATTTTTGTAACTCAGACCAATACTAAAGCCAAACATAATATTCGGCTGACCAGTCGTAGTATAACCAATAGGCCTTTCATCATAACCATCAATTACACCATCACCATTCTGGTCCTTATAAATCAAATCCCCGGGCAATAGAGTGCTGTTTCCTTTACCATCAATATTTACTTTGTAATTGTTGATCTCATCCACACTCTTAAACTGCCCGGTCACCTCATAGCCCCAGAAAATATTGTTATAGCGATTCTCTATTGAATTTCTGTACTGATCCAGAGAGTTGTTGAAACGTGGCTTGTAAGATTCCAGGAATTTGCTTCTCGACAAAGAAAAGTTCCCTCCAACATTATAACCAAATTCACCAATTTTATTCTGATAATTAAGCGAAAACTCCCCACCATATTGCGCATCGCTGTTTACATTCTCATCTGAGAGGTTATAACCCAATTCAGCAGGCACCAGGATATCATTCTTAGTACCCCTAAGACCCGTACGTTTTCTATAGAAGTAATCAAACGTACCGGTTAGTTTCGTTTTAAAGAGAGAAAAATCTGCACCGATATCTGTTATACGGCTTTTAAACCAGGTCAGGTTGTTTACAATCGGGCCTTTATCCCTTGAGGTCGTAATGGTTTTCCCGTCCAGGATAACAGTTCCCGCATTATAATTGTATCCTGGAAGATAAGCAAAGGGATCAAGGTCAATTTTATCATCGCCCAGTTGTCCATAAGAAGCCCTGAATTTTAAATCATCCAGAACCGGGTTTTCTCCCAGTAAAGACTTCATAAAGCCCTCCTGCGTAATTCTCCAACCTATAGATGCCGAAGGGAAATAACCTACCCTTCTGTCTGGTGCAAATTTCCAGGAAGCATCCCTTCTGCCAGAAACCTCCAGATAATATTTATTCGCATAATTATAATTCAAACGGGAAACATACCCTATCCTGGCTTCTTCCTCCTGTATATCTGCAAAATCCTGACCATCCATATCTGCAAACTGTAAAACAGGCAAAACATTGGTTTGCGGAACCGCATGCTGGAAAGTATAGGTACGGAAACGGTCCAAACGCTCTGCAAGCAATATACCGCCCACCGTATGCTTTCCAAAAGTCCGGTTATAGGTAGCCTGCAGCTGATAGGTGTTCGTTATGACCTTTTCATTTCGGCGCTCCCTATATGGATTAGAACTCCCTACCTTCTCTTCATACGTATCTGTATCCGGATGATACGTATAAACATTATACGTATACTCATGTCCGTTCACTACATTATCCGCTATATAATAAGAATACAAGCCCTTTATACTTAAACCCGTAATCGGCGTATCGTAAGTCGCAGACAGATTGGTTTGCAATACCCTCCAGTCAGACTTCCAATAGCCCGTCAAGGCCTTGCTTTGTACCGCAAACTGCTCCGTATTGTGCCCGATATCATTAGGGTATAATGGATTTCCATTCGCATAAGCCAGTTCCGTAGGCCGGTTTCTCAACAAAGCAAAACGCGCAGCCCAGTAATCATCACCCCCAGGTACACCCGGCTGGTCACGGGTCTCAATCCGGCCATTAATGAGCATATTCACCTTGAAACGATCACTGATCTTAGCCTCCACATTACTTTGAATATTCGTCCGGTTAAAATCAAACTCCCGCTCCTTACCATAAACCGCCTTTTGATCCAGATGCGTAGCAGACAGGTAATAAGTAATCTTATCCGTACCTCCCGAAGCATTCAAATTCACCGAATACTGCGGCGCATTCGGAACAATGATCAAATCCTTCCAGTTCTGGCTCTGATAACCATATTCCGTTCCAGCTTTCCATTTCTCCAGTTCAGCCCGTGTAATATCTGTCTTTCCAGCCGAATTCAGTTCTGCAGTCGCTTTGCCCAACATCCACTGATAAGCATTAGTGGTTTCCGGAAAACGCACCCAATTCTGCCAGCCCGTATAAGCATCAACCGTAAAAGTGTTTCTGCTATTATTAGTACCCTTCTTAGTCGTCACAATAATAACCCCATTGGCAGAACGACTTCCATAAATCGCCGCAGAAGCATCCTTCAATACCGTTATACTTTCAATATCCGTTGGAGAAATATTATTAAACTGACCCGCATCCTGCTGGATACCATCAATTACATACAAAGGATCTCCCATATTCCTGATCTGGATAGCTGCACTAGATCCAGGCCGTCCATCCGGCATCCTGAAAGATACACCAGGTAATTTTCCGGCAAGCCCAGTACTTACCGTAGAACCACCATGCACCTTCTCAAAGTCCTTACTGGTAATGGTCGCAATAGCCCCGGTAATGGCCTCCTTTTTCTGTGTGCCGTAACCCACCACTACAACATCCTCCAGGCTATTTGCAGCAGGCTTTAGTGACACATTAATCTGGCTCCGGCCATTCACCTCCACCTCTTTCTGATCATAACCAACATAGATAAATACCAATGTTGCATTCTTATCATCAAGGTTAACGCTATAATTACCGTTCTTATCGGTTGTTGCGCCTCCTTTGCCATTTTTGATCTTGACACTCACACCAATCAGTGTTTCGCCAGATTCATCTTTAACCGTTCCGGTTACTTTAAAAGCTTGTTGGGCACTCGCAGCAAATGAAATCATCAACAAAGAAATGCAGGCCACAAACGTGATAAAAGATTTCTTAAATAAGGTTGATTTCCAAACTGGGCACCATTCAAAAGACATGTTTGTTGAATAAGCACGTAGACGTCTGTTCATAAGGGTTAGATTTGGTTTCCCCAAATATTGATCTTTTAGTCTTATGCTGCCCTACAGATTTGTATCAAGTTTTCTTCATTTTGTCTCGATTTTCTAGAGACTTAGTGTAACCCTCCCGGATTTCGAACCGGTCTGCTGACGAGAACTCAAATTATTGACCTCCCCCCAATTTTAGGACACGCTAAATTCGAAAATCAGGGCGTTAACTGGTTTTTTTCCACATCTCCTGAGGCGTTAAACC
>NZ_QAIL01000619.1:7910-7999 GCF_003061025.1 Pedobacter sp. HMWF019
ACTCCAGCACTCATGTAAATGCGAGGCCGGTACGCGCTCTAAGCGATGCGCACCGGCTCGGTTTCTTCTAGGTCTTTTACTACGCAGGT
>NZ_QAIL01000620.1:0-550 GCF_003061025.1 Pedobacter sp. HMWF019
CTAATGATTCAGGTAAATTAAACTTAAATTGAGATAACTTCATATTCTTCGATGTAATAATTAAGGGCGCAAATTTACAAAATAAATTTCCTAATTTAGAAATTATCCTTATAACTGCATAAATAGTACCAAATTGTATTTTTTTTAATATCCTGCAATTCGCTGTAACCTTTTTAGGTAGTTTTGGTCTAAACAGCAATTATGATGATCTTAAGACTTATAGGCGAAAGTTTTTGGTTTGCAGCAGACGCTCTGCGCCAGAATAAACTTCGTACCATGCTTTCCTTACTTGGTATTACCATTGGTATCTTTACCATTATTTCAGTGTTTTCTGCTGTTGATACTTTGCGTCATAAGCTACAGGAAAGTGTAGATAAACTAGGATCAAATACATTATTTGTTCAAAAATGGCCATGGATGTTTGGTGATAATTATCCCTGGTGGAAATATATGAACAGACCACAGCCCAGTATAAGGGATTTCACAGCCTTAAAGGAACGACTTGAAAATGTGCAGGGAATTTGTTTTGAAGCATCAGCAAGCAATAGGA
>NZ_QAIL01000620.1:560-5045 GCF_003061025.1 Pedobacter sp. HMWF019
TGGAAAATGTAACTTTAAATTCTGCTTCTCAGGATTATGATAAAACCTGGAATTTTGATTTTCAGGATGGGAGATACTTTACTGAAAACGAGGGGCAGTCCGGTGCTCCAGTAATCATTCTGGGCGCTGATATTGCTGATGGTCTTTTTTCAGGAGAGCAGGCTGTAGGCAAACAGGTTAAAGTGATGGGAAGAAGGTTAACTGTTGTGGGGGTATTTAAAAAAGAAGGGGAAGATATGCTTGGAGTATCACAGGATAAAAATGTTTTGATTCCGATTAACCTTGCAAAGGGCTTATTTGATGTGGAAAATGAAATGTATGGTCCTCAAATTACCGTGAGAGGAAAGGATAATGTTGCACAAGAAGAGGTTGAGAGTGAATTAAGAGGGGTAATGCGCTCTATACATCGTTTAAAGCCGGGTGCTGAAGATGATTTTGCGTTAAATAAGGCTACTATTCTTTCTAATCAGCTAGATGTGATGTTTAAAATGGTCAATATTGCGGGGTGGGTTATCGGAGGTTTTTCTATACTTGTTGGTGGCTTCGGTATTGCCAATATTATGTTCGTTTCAGTGAAAGAAAGGACTAATATTATTGGAATTCAAAAATCTTTGGGTGCAAAGAATTATTTTATTCTATTACAGTTTATGTTTGAAGCAATTGCTTTGTGTTTATTAGGGGGAGCTTTTGGCTTGCTGCTGGTTTACCTGATTACGCTTTTGTTCACTTATGCACTTGATGTTAAAATTGTGCTTGATCTGAAGAATGTAATCACAGGAGTTTCTATTTCGGCTATAATTGGTGCTATTTCGGGATTTTGGCCAGCTTATTCTGCTTCGCGTCTGGATCCTGTAGAGGCGATCAGGTCTTAAGACCTGATCTTTGCTTTTTTAATGCACGGAAATGTAGACCTCAACTTCAGCATTGTTCCAATCCTGACTTTTTTCGCCATAAACTTCAAAGTCTGCCTGATAGGCTCTTGGCAGATCGCTATTCCAAATTGATACCCAGGTGTCTACTACACATTGTGGCATGGTTCCTTTGGCTTCGAATTTCTGATATCTGGCTTCAGGAATCACAATTGTATCCAATTCCTTCGGAAGAATAGCATCGACATCTACCTTACAACCTATGAAATAGGAGAAAGGCTGTGTATAATCCCCTTCGTAATTATGATAAACCGCAAAAACTTCATTGCTTAGTTTACCGGGTATAAGGGAAAAATAATTACCGGCCGCAAAATCAGACCATAATTTTTCGCAATCTCTGGCACATTGTCCATTTTCATTTGTGGTGGTCGTTTTTAGTGCGAGACCCGCAAGTTTAAAGGCGTTCATCGTTATTGAGCTAAGTAAATAGAAGGGACAAACATACTTATCCTCTCCGATAATTTAGCGGCAAGAATAAAATCAGGAATCCTTTATTTCTTTTCGAAAAATTCTTTTAATATTGCATTTTATTTATATTGGGTCTAAATAAGAGTTTGTGATAGAGAGTTTGCCAACTAAAAAATCCGAAAGGAAGGAAATAATAGCAGGACAACAGGCTACTACGGGTGGCAGGGAGTCTAAAAAAGCAAAAAAACCGGTAAGTAGGGTTAGAAAAATTGCCGGTTTTTTACATCTTTGGCTTGGCCTGGCCTCAGGTATTGTTGTTTTTATTGTGGCAGTGACTGGCTGTATTTTTGTTTTTCAGAAGGAAATTTCAGAATTAATCTACCGGGACAAGTTCTTTGTGACAGCACCTCTACAGGCAAAAATACTTCCCTTGAGTCAAATGAAGAGTACTGCGGAGCAAGCTTTACATGTTCCAAATGTATCAGTAACGACTTATAGCGATCCTTCAAGGGCCTGGGAGTTTATGTATTTTAAAGGAGGAGATCCCAAAGCACTTACATTTTTCGGTGCCGTAGATTCCTATAAATCTGCTTTTATAAATCCATATACAGGCAAGATAACAGGTATGATTGATTACGAGAGCGACTTTTTTGTAATTGTAAAATATTTGCATTGGAGTTTGTTACTAAATACGCCTTATGGACAACCGATCGTAGGCTATAGCACGCTTATATTTGTGATATTACTGGGCACGGGAATGGTTTTGTGGTGGCCTAAAAATCTTAAAAAGGCCAATTTCAACAAGAGTTTTAAAATAAGCTGGAAGGCCAAATTTAAACGGCTAAACTATGATCTTCATAATGTGCCCGGATTTTATGCTATGCTGATTACGCTGGTGTTAGCATTAACAGGAATGGTATGGGCAATGAGCTGGTTTCAAACTGCAGTATATGTGGTTGCTTCCAGGTCCATAACACCTCCAAAACAGGTTAGCTTTGCTTCAGATTCTACAAAAGCCGCCTTAAAGAGTCCAATTGATATTGCTTTTGATGTTGCAAAGCAGCAATTCCCAGATGCAAGGCGTATTTTTCTGTACGTACCTGATCGGGGAGCTCCGAAATCGGCCACTATTAGTGCCAATGGGTACAGGGGTAAAGAAGATTATTATGATACAGATGTTCTGCACTTAGATCAGTTTACAGGTAAATTGCTTGGTCGGGAAAATTTTAAAGATAAGAATAGTGGAGAGAAACTTATCCGGATGAACTATGACATTCATGTTGGTGTGGTGTTGGGCTTGCCGGGTAAAATTCTGGCTTTTATGGGGAGCTTTATAGCCGCAAGCTTACCTGTTACCGGATTTATGATCTGGCTTGGACGTAAAAAGAAGAAAAAAACAACCTCAACTTATTCGTCTTCATTTTAATTGAATTTTTATTAATGATTTGGTATTCTGTGCAGTGTGGATAATAACGGCAGTGTGGATAACAAATGCAAACATTTTCGTGATCTACTCGTTCTATGTGGTAAAACGAGTAAAATATGGATCCATTTACGATTTGTCTTCATGGGGTTAGATTGACGGTATATCCTCAGGAAGGCGGTGTTTACAGGGTTTTCAGAGGTTCAAACAAACTGGCAGACCTATATCATGATGAAAATAATTCAAATATTCTGTGGGAAACAAGAGATTGGGTAGATCAAAATTATGTGGATGAAATTGGGAAAGAAATAGAAGAACATGAGCATGTTGGCTCTTAATTGACCACTGTATGGATAATAAGGGTGTATATTATTCCGGAACTAGCGGTTTATTACTCCCTGTTCCTAACAAAGAGTTTTTTCCAGAGGCTTTTAAAACAAAAAGTCGTTTGTGCTATTATGGATCACTGTACAATAGTATTGAGATTAACAGTTCATTTTATAAAGTACCTATGGCTTCTACAGTGGCGAAATGGGCTACAGAGGTTCCCGAAGACTTTAAATTTACATTTAAGATGTGGCGAGAAATCACACATAGTAAATCACTAAATTTTAGTTTAGAAGCTGTTGATGATTTTATGACGCGGATCTTTGCGGTGGGAAATAAAAAAGGTTGCTTGCTGGTACAATTTCCGGGCAGCATACGACCAATGCATCTACCAAGTGTAGAGCGGCTGCTCGACAGAATCAGAAGGGCTGATCCCAACGTTGAATGGAGGGTTGCTGTTGAGTTTCGGCATCAGAGCTGGTACCAGCAGGATACGTTTGATTTGATGGACCGTTATGGAATGGGACTTGTTTTACATGATAAGCTCTCTGGAGGAGGGGCGGTTATAGAGAGTCGGACTGATTTTGTTTACGTGCGTTTTCATGGTCCTTTAGGAGATTATAAGGGAAGTTATGAGGAGGCATTTCTTTATGAATACGCCTCTTATATCAAAGAATGGCTGGAAGAAGGCAAGCAGGTGTACACTTACTTTAATAACACAATAGGCAATGCTCTTAAAAATATGGAAAGTTTAAGGAGTTTTTTGTAATCAGTTGTTTTTTAGAGTTAAATCATGTCTATATAAATAGTGATTTGTTTCTTTTTAATTAGATAGGTATTAAATTTTCTATCTTTATCACGGAAAGAAATCCTCCATGCGCTATTTATTTTTTTGTCTATTCATTTTCGCTTCTCTGCCTGTTTTTTCCATTCCGGAAATTGTTGATATCAGCCGTCAACCATATGAGAACATTGGTAAAAAATTAAGTTACCTGGAAGATGTTTCCGGGAGGTGGGATGTGCAGGAGGCTGTAGCCATGGACGGTTTGGGAAAGTTTCATTCGTCAGATAGAGATATCCTTAATTTGGGAAATACAAAGTCCGCTTTTTGGATTAAGCTCCGTTACCTACCTGAGATAAATAATCGTTCTTATTTGATCGTTGATATTCCAAATATTGAGCAGATAGATTGTTTTCTGCTGAAAGAAAATGGTCAATTCTTGAAAATGCATGCTGGAAGTCTTTCTCTGCCAGAAAAGGGCATCAAGGTAATGACCAATTACAGATTTTTATTACCCGATAATTCTGCTGACCGGGCTTTTACAGTTTACCTTCGTGTGCGTTCCAATAACATTATGCTGCTGCCGATTAAGTTGATTACGAGCGATAATCTTGCTT
>NZ_QAIL01000080.1 GCF_003061025.1 Pedobacter sp. HMWF019
ATCGGGTAACCCTTGGTACTCAACTATGGTAATTTTGTGCACTATAGCATATAAAGATATATATGAATAAAAACATCATATAAATTTTATAAAGATTTGATTGATTGGAGAATTTAATATTTTATAATATGGTTTACTTTGTTGAAAAGTTCAATTTTTTACACGGTATGACTCAAACTATTACCGTTCCATATTGTTGTATTTGTAATTAAAACATGAACTATGGAAAACAGGGAAAATGAAAAAAAGGAGAATGAATCTGTAGACCGCATCATTCTTAACGACGATGCAACATTTGAAAATGAATCCGTTGACCCAGGTTTTGAACAAAGTCTGGATACTGGATTAAATCCACAGGAGAGTAGATATTCTGAACAAAACAGTAAGCCCAAAGAAAAGCTTGAAGACCAGAATGCCGAATCAGATAATGGCCCCAAAGATGATGCGCTGAATTATAAAAATGATAGGGATCATGGTGCTTATAACCCAAAGAACATTTAAATGAGGGTTGCTATTTCTATTGATGCACAGTGAGACTTCGGAGCGTACTGTTTATAGATTTGCGCTATTCTGGATCTCTTCCTGTGTCATGGGTGTATACACTGGATAATCCTCAATGGATGGGTATTCTAAGTAAATCGACATATCTTTAGGTGTTATTATTTCCTAATATAAGCAACAAAAGCGATAATTTGTTTGAATTGAAGGTAAAAATGTTATTGCAGGGTCATTATGTTCTTTTGTATGAATTTCTTAACTTGTATAAAACATCTATAATTTAACTTGCTATGAAAACAATCCAATACTTTAGCCTTGCCTTATGTCTGCTGTCTTTAAATGGCTGTCATATCTTTAAAAAAGAACCTGCACAACAAAAGTCTGGTGATATGAAGCAAACCAATGCAATTACTGACCGCAAATGGAAACTGGTTGAACTCCAAGGTAAACCTGTAGCAGACAAAATAAATGGTAAAGAACCGTTTATCTTATTGCAGATAAGTGATAACCGTTATTCAGCTTCAGGAGGCTGCAATGGAATGGGGGGAACGTTTACTTTGCAAAACCATGGAAGAATAAAATTCTCTCAACCTATATCTACTATGATGGCTTGCGAAAATATGGACATTGAACATGGTTTAAGCCAGGTTTTGATTACTGCAGACAATTATAGCCTTAACGGAGATGATTTGTCCTTAAACAAAGCCAGAATGGCTCCTTTAGCCCGTTTTAAGGCCGTTAAATAGAACCATTAATAAAAAACGTGTTATTTCATTTTCTGTGTGGTTTCTAAAAGGTTCATTAAGTTTAAACAAACGGTTGCGCAGGATTTCAGTTGTTGCCGAATAGATTTCTTCTTAAAATAGCTATTCAAAATAACCACATATGAACATGAAAACAACACTTTATCGTTTGGCCTTGCTGGTCATGATCAGCTTCCGTGCCAATCTCAGCATTGCCCAGGAAATTAAAGTCATGACCTACAATATCTACCATGGCGAAAAGAACTATGACAATGGGAAAAGTAATCTGAAAGACATTGCGCGGGTCATCAATGAATACAAACCTGATTTTGTAGCCATGCAGGAAGTAGACAGCATGACCAACAGAACCGCTGGCTTTAATGGGGGCGTTCCCAAAGATCTTGTGGCCGAACTGGCTAAAATGACAGGGATGCATGGATTTTTTGGCAAAGCAATGGAATATAGCAATGGTGGATACGGTGAAGGCCTACTTTCCAGACACCCGTCTGTCTCAAAAGTTTATCATCTTCCTACCCCGGCAGGAGGTGAGGGCAGAGCAATGATCACAGTGAGCTCTACACTCCCTAACGGAAAGAAGATCGTGTTTGGTGGAACTCATCTTTGTCATGAATACGAAAAGAACAGGGTGGCACAGGCTGAAAAAATCGTTGAAACGCTTTTGGCTTTAAACGTACCATTTATTCTTAGTGGAGACTTTAATATCACACCTGATACCAAATCTTATCAGATCTTTACTTCAAAACTTCAGGATGCGGCCGTGGTATATGGCGAACCTGCGCTTACTTTTCCCTTCGATAAACCAAGTGAAAGGCTGGACTACGTTTTTCTTAGCAAAGGCAAAACCTGGAAAGTGACGGATGTGAAAGTGATCAAATCCGATGCCTCTGATCATATGCCTGTTTTGGTCACCTTAAAATTAAACTAAGCGATCAGGAATAGCATAAATTCAGCCCTTTCTGACTGTTTTTAGTATTTCGTCTAAAAATTTAGACGAAATACTTGTTTGTCTAAAAACATAGACTTAGATTGCATGATATAAATCCATCATGTATGAAACAGTTTTTATTTATTACAAGCCTTTGCGGGCTGAGTTTATCTGTCCTCGGTCAGCAAAAAGTATCCGTCAACGGACAAAATTCAACCCCATCAGAAAAGGAAATCATTGATAAAGTCTCTCTTCGTTGTGCTTATCAATTTAGTAAAAGGAAGCCAGGCGCCGACCAGCCTTATCGTTCTGATCAGATGATCCTGGAAATAGGTGAGCGTTTCTCCAAATTCTATGATCCGGCAAGGCAACAAAGAGATTCTCTGCTCAACGACCGGATGAAAAATACCGATCCATCTACAATCAAAAGTATAAATGTGTTTAGAGCTGAATCCGCTAAGGATTTATCGAGTATGCCTGGAACTGTCGGCTCAGGTTCGATGGAAGGGGAGAGCTATCAGATCATTAAAGATAAACAGACCAATAAACAGACCATTCTGGATTATGTGAGTGTCATAGCAGATCGGTTTAAATACACAGATGAGCCAGGAAAACTAGATTGGAAAATCTCTGAACAAACCGATACCGTACTGTCGTATACCTGTCAGAAAGCTACCCTTCATTTTAGAGGAAGAGATTACATCGCCTGGTTCAGCACAGACATTCCGGTGAGCGATGGTCCCTGGAAATTTAACGGCTTGCCCGGACTGATCCTTAAAATCGAAGATACTGAGGGTTTGTTTACTTTTAAACTGGTTGGACTGGAACAACTCCATGAAGCTTCACCTATCCTGATGGATGATTCCAGGGCCATCGTATGTACCAGGCAGGAATTTGAAAAGCAAAAGATAAAGCAGGGCGCAGGCATGCAGGTCAATTTAACTTCAGGTGTAATGACTATCGCTGAAATGCCGGGTAAAGTGGATCTTATTCCTATGGAAAAAGAATGAGAAAGCTATTTGTCTTTATTTTGTTTTATAGTATTTTTTCTGCCGATGCACAGACCACGATTAGTGGCACGGTTAGTAGCAAAGCAGAAGTAAAAGGATTGGCAGGCGTGAGTATCAGTGTGAAAGAAAAAAATGGCACCAGTATGCTGAACTTTGTGCTTACAGGAGATAAAGGAGCGTATAATCTGAGATTTAAGAGTCAGGCAGATAGTGTTATACTTGTCTTTTCAGGTTTTAATCTGAAAAAAGAGCTCATTGTAGTTGCCAATAAAACGCAGCACTTAGATTTCAGTATGATCCCGGAGTCCATTAAACTTAGAGAAGTTAAAGTAAAGCTTCCTGAAATCCGGCAACTGAGTGATACACTGAACTACAATGTAGAGGCATTTTCTGATAAAAATGACCGGACCATAGGCGACGTTTTGAAAAAGATGCCAGGCATTCGGGTTAACGACAATGGGTCTATTACTTATAACAACAAACCCATCAATAAATTTTATATTGAAAGTAAAGACCTGCTACAGGGAAGGTATGGTCTGGCTACCAATAATATTGAATTTAAGGATGTAGCAACAGTGCAAGTACTGGAAAATCACCAGCCTATAAAGGCGTTGAAGGATAAGGAGTTTACTGATGAGGGCGCCATCAATTTAAAACTAAAAGATGCTGCAAAAGGTGTATTGGTTGCTAATGCCCAATTGGGCGCTGGTTTATCACCCTTTTTATGGAACAACGAACTGGTTTCTACTTATTTTGATAAAAACAGACAGAACATCAATACTTACAAGGGGAATAACAGCGGCAATAATGTTGCGGCTGAACTGGCCTATCTCTATCCTGGAGCCGATCCTGCAGGGAACCAGGGTGGTATGCTCTCCATACAATCGCCCTCGGCCCCGGCAATCAGCCAAAAGCGCTATCTTTTTAATCAAAGCCATTTTGGTTCAGTAAACCAGCTTTGGGCATATGGAAAAGATCTGCAGCTCAATGCCAATATCAGCTATATCAATGACCGTCAGGAAAAAGAAAGCTATGCGCGTTCGGTCTATTACCTGCCAGGCGATAGCCTGTTGACCATTGAAGAAGGTTTGAAAGCTGTTGAACACAGTAGTACTATAGAAACAAATCTGCAGCTCAATGCCAATACAGACAAGTATTATCTCGATAATGCCTTTAAATTGAATGGAAAATGGAGCGGGGAAGAAGGAACGTTACAGAATATTGTCCAGGACCTGAATAAACCTGTATTTAAGGCAAGTAATGTTTTTAGCCTGATCCGGAATTATAAAAAGTCGACTATACGGATGTATTCTTCCAATGCTTACACCAGCAATCCTCAGGATCTGAAGGTACACCCTATGTTGTATCCCGATCTGTTTCCGGGTGCAGAAAGTTCCGGATTTATAAAACAAGTGCTCAGGCAAGGACAATTTTCTTCGGCCAGCAAGTTTGTCTATGGTTTGGACAAAGGGCCCTTGAAACAGAATTATGCCCTCGGTTTTAACGCGAATATTCAGACCTTGAATTCCAGACTTCAGACGGGTAATACTTCAGGTGAGCAGTTCATAATTCCTGATTCATTGCGTAATAGCCTAAATTGGAATACCTTTCAGTTTTACCTGAGCCCGGATTATATCTATAACAAGAACCGGCTTCGTATAATAGCAGGAACTCCATTGGTCTATACTTTTTTATACAGCCATAACCGTATTACTGCATTGGAAAAAAAGTTGAAACGACTATTTTTTAATCCATATGTGAGTATCAGATATGAACTCAGCTTGCTTTGGAATGTTTCTTTATCTGGGCGATATGGAAATGAACTGGGCGGAATAGAGAGTGGTTTAACCGGCTATCTTATGTCGTCCTACCGCAGTTTGGTAAGGAATGAAGGCGAATTACCGGAGCAAAAGAAACAATATTACGACTTTAATCTCAGCTATCGCCATCCATTACATGTTGTTTTCTGGAACTTGTCTGCCAGTTATATCAAGAACAGCATGAACCTATTGTATGGGTATGATTATGAAGGAATAAGAAGTCTAAAAGAGAGCTATTTAATCCCAAATGTATCGGAGAGCTACATCTTTTTTAGCAGGTTGAGCAAAGGGCTGGACTTCCTTGCCTCAACCTTAGCCCTTGAAATAGACTACAGCAAATCGAAAGCTGCACAAATCAGTAACGGAGACGTGATCGGTTTTACCAATCAACTCCTGGGCTTAAGACCGGAAATATCCAGCAAATTGGGCAAATGGGCAAGTTTATCTTATCGTTTCCAATACAGTAGAAGTGTCAACAGGATATCTGCTGACCCGGGCAGGTTTACACCCATCAGCAATTCCATCCAGCGCGGCCAATTGAACTTTTTTCCTGCTAGCGGGCTTACACTCAACCTCGGATTGGAGCATTTTTATAACAGTGTGATTATTTCCGGAACCAAATCGCTCAACTTTGCCGATGCAGGAATCAAATATGTATTTAAGCGTATGGAATTTAACCTGGAATACACCAATATTTTAAATGCCCGGCAGTATGTTTCTGCCTCTTATACAGACATCAGGACCTTTTATACCGCTTATAACCTCAGGCCGGCCCAAGTGTTGATGAAAGTCAGATTTAAGGTTAAATAATTATTTGTTTGTCTATAAAATTAGTCATACATTTATCATGCTATGGAAAAAAATGCACAGTTAACAAAAGCTGAAGAGCAGATTATGCAGGTATTGTGGGATTTGGGTGAAGGTACAGTTCAAGATATCCGCGACAAGCTGGAGGAGCCTAAGCCGGCAAGAACCACTGTATCTACCGTGCTGACTATTTTGGAGAACAAAGGCTTTGCCTCTCATCACGGACAGGGCAGGATAAACAGATATGTTCCATTGGTTGCAAAAGAAGCTTATTCCAAAACGCAGTTATCCGGTTTACTAAAGAATTATTTCGGTAATTCATTTGCTGCTATGGCTTCTTTTTTTGCAAAAGAAAATAACTACACCATTGAAGAATTGGATCTTTTGCTTAAAGACACCCGCGAAGAACTGAAAAAGGAAAAATAATAATAATATTATGGAACAGCTGGTCATCTATCTTTTAAAATCTGCATTGTATACGGTAGTATTCCTGGGTATATACTCGTTTTTTCTAAAGAACGAAACCTTTTACAAATTTAACCGCTGGTTCTTGTTATTGGGCTTGTTTATTGCTTTCGCGCTTCCTTTTTATACCTATACTTATCAGGTACACCTGGTTTCATCTCTTAACATCAGCGATCCTGTTTCAACGGTAGCAGCACCTAAAGATACCGGATTTCCATTATGGGTATATGTGTTGGCCGGAACCTATCTAACTGGCATTTGCTTTTTAGTTCTGCGGCATTTGGTGGGGATCCTGAAAATTCAGCACATTATTGAAAAATATGGCTATACCTCAGCAAATGGCTTTAAGTTAGTAGAAACCCCGGTATTCAGTGCCTCATTCTCCATTTTTAATTATGTTATTATGGATAGCAAAGCCAATAGTTCTGAATTGGAAAAAAAGCTTGTCCTGGCGCATGAACTGGCACATGTTAAACAGATTCACTGGGCAGACCTACTAGTGGGACAGTTGTTTTGCATGGTACAATGGTTCAATCCCTTTGCCTGGATTTACCTGGACTGGATGAAGCAGAATCACGAGTTTCTGGCAGATCAGGCTGTATTGTTGCAAGGACATTCTGTTGCTGTATACCGCGCTACACTGGTTAACCACACTCTGGGGGCCCAGATATTTGCCCTGGCGAGTTCTTTTGCTCAAATCGGTCAGTTGAAAAGAATAAAAATGATGATGAAACCTGCCTCGGGTTCATTGAGGAAATTTGCAGTTTTGCTGGTTTTACCTGCCTTGACATTTTTTCTGTGGGCATTTGCCAAACCAGAACTGATCATCAGCCCTCTTCCTATTTCTAATACCGATCAACCAAAGGTAGTTCAGCAAAAGCCCATAACAACTGTTGTTAAAAAGAAAAAAATAGCTACGGCAAAGACTAAATCAAGGGAAACAGAGCCTGAAGATTCAAAATCGGCCAAAGCACCAGCTTTCATCACTTCTATCCCAGCAGACTCGGTTGTGAAACCGGAGCAGGTCGTTGTGAAAATACCTGAGGAAAAAAAAGACCCATTGGTATTTGTTGACGGGGTAGAGGTAAAGTCTATGAATGGCCTGAATTCGAACGATATAGAGGCTATACATGTATTTAAAGATAAATCAGCCATGGCTGAATATGGTGAACGGGGCAGAAATGGAGTGATAAAAATTGAAATGAAAAAGGCAAAACGACCAGCCACTTTTAATCTTCCACAGGAAAATATGTCATCGCTTTAAATTTTTTTACTCCGAATTTTACATCAGTTTTAATTCTAAAGAATAGAAACTGATGTAAAACGGCAGACTGAGCACTTAAATATTAATGGAAGGCTTTCCTGACCCAATTAAATAAGCTTCCTTCAATACTTCCGAAAATGTGGGGTGAGGATAAATCATATCATTCAACTCCTTAACCGTAATTTCATTCTTCATGGCAATTGTGGCTTGAGAGATGATATCCGCGGCTCGGGCTCCAATAACATGTACCCCCAGAACCTCGCCATATTTTGGATCTATTAATACTTTAGCAAAACCATCTAAATCCCTTGATGCCCTAGCTCTTCCACTGGCCAAGAAAGGAAATTTTCCAATAGTATAG
The DNA here is from genome assembly GCF_003061025.1 of Pedobacter sp. HMWF019. Lineage (GTDB taxonomy): Bacteria > Bacteroidota > Bacteroidia > Sphingobacteriales > Sphingobacteriaceae > Pedobacter. The sequence continues at coordinate 7,915 of NZ_QAIL01000080.1, forward strand.
GCTGTGTTGTCCGCCTTTAACTCTTCTTCAGTCTGCCCAATAGAGGCCACTTCCGGCCAGGTATAAACCACACCCGGAACTAGTTTGTAATCTAAATGCGATTGCTCTCCACAGATCAGTTCTGCAACATACTTTCCATCTTCCTCTGCTTTGTGCGCCAACATGGGCCCATTAATGACATCTCCGATAGCGTATATATTCGGAACGCTGGTTTGCAATTTCCCATCTACTTTAATTTTACCGTTCTGCAGCACTTCCACGCCTGCAGCACCCGGGTTAAGCTGGTCTGTATAAGCCTTTCTGCCGATGGCAACAAGGCAATAGTCTGCATTTAATTCCTGTTGCTCTGACCCTTCGTTTTCAAACACAACCTTTACTTCATTTCCTGAATTCTGAACAGACTGAACCCGTTTATTCAACTCCAGCTTAATATCCAGTTTGCCAAATGATTTTTGCAAGGCTTTACCAAGTTCTCTATCCATGGTAGGAAGCAGGGAATCTGCATATTCTATAATCGTTACCTTGGTTTTTAGCCGTGCAAAAATAGAGGCAAACTCTACGCCGATCACACCTCCTCCAATAATCAGCATAGATTTTGGTTGTTCAGTTAGAGACAAAGCCTCTGTAGAAGTAATTATTCTCTTTTTATCAATTGTTACACCAGGCAGGGTAGCGGGTTTGGATCCCGTGGCAATGATGATGTGTGCCGCCTCCACAATAACATCTGTGTTTTCCGTTCCCTTAATCAGCAGATGATGAGCGTCAATAAAGCTGGCCGTCCCAGAATGTACCGTAATTTTGTTCTTCTTCATCAGAAAATTCAATCCTGCACCATTTTGAGTAACCACATCATCTTTTCTTTGTATAAACTGATTAAAATCCAGTCGTAGGTTATCCGTTTCAATACCATGAACAGCAAAATCTGTTTGCGCCAGATGATAGTGCTCTGAACTATCCAAAAGTGCTTTTGTAGGGATACATCCTACATTGGTACAGGTGCCACCAAGTGTTTTGTATTTTTCTATCAAAGCAACCCTTTTTCCCAGCTGAGCTGCACGGATTGCTGCTACGTATCCACCTGGCCCTGAGCCAATCACGGCGATATCATATTTATTTTCCATTGTATTATTAGTTTTATAGACAACTGTCTAGTTTACGATTAAAAAAATTATAAGAGGTATTCCAGTGATTTTAAAAAGTCTTTTAAAGGTTTGTCATTTCTGGAGATTTTTCTTTGGATAAGACTGCCTTCAAAGGCATTAAAAAGTATGTTGGCGAGTAAAGTTGTATCGACCTTAGATTGAATAGAGCCATCTTTTTGGCCCTCAGTTATCAAAGCACTCATTTTGAAAATGATGTTATCATTGATCAATTTTTGCAGTTTGTCTGCAATAGCCCTATTTTCTCCTCCGATTTCCTGCCCTAAATTGCCCATAATGCAACTCACGAGTTTGCCCCGTTCAATGGTTGATGTTAGGGATGCCTTAGCTCTTAAAGAAAAGCAGCCAATGATTTTCTGTTTAGGGTTTAATTTTTCATCGTTTATAACTGCAGAAAAAGGCTCTGCAATATCTTTCTGAAAGAAAAAATCCAATACCTCTAAAGCAAATTCTTCTTTGTTTTTGAAGTAGTAATGAAACGATCCTGTAGGCATTTCGATAGCCTTGGTAATTTCCCGTACCCCGGTATTGTGATAGGATTGGGCAGAGAAAAGGTCCAGTCCTATCTTTAGAATTTTATCTTTTGGAGTCATAGGTTAAAGTTATAGACAGTCGTCCAAATTATCAAAAAAGGAGAGTGGAATCTTTAATTATATGACGTTAGTTAAACAAATATACGCCCCAAGCCATTCCCACGTCATCACTGTTCATTCACAGGTATGAAATCTTTATAAAAAAAGAATTGCAAAAACGGTGTGGAATTCTGGAGGAAGGTGCATCTGAAAATTATATACGACTAAAACAGACAGAAATGGAAGAGAATAAGATTACAAATGCCCAATTAAATTTCACCTGCCATCAGGATTGGAACAGTATGAAGGACCAAGGCGATGGCAAACGGCATTGCAGTTCCTGTGAAAAAATGGTTTATGATCTGACCGATAAGAATGTAGCCTATTTTATCCAGATCATGCAGGAGAACAACAACAATGTATGTGGTCGTTTTTCTACAGATCAATTGAAGGCAGACCGATTGCCTAAGAAAAATTCCCTTTGGAAAAAATGGGTTATTGCTGCAATGGTTTTTGTAGGTTTGGGCTCTTTGATGACTAAAGCCAGCGCGCAGGAAAGTAAATTAGGTAAAGTCCTGAAGCCGAATCCGGATTGTCAAAGGACTGTTGAACAGCAACCGGTCTTGATGGGCAAAATTGCCATCATACATGATCCTGTAGACGATGTTTTATATGATTATCTGATTAAAAACTGTAAAGTCCCCGCATCTGCTCAAGGAAGGCTTATCCTTACTTTTAACCTGAAACAGGATGGAACAATAGATCGTCTCGCTGTTAATGATCATTTACCCAAGACAGTGAGCGACGAAGTTTTAAAGGTAATTAGAAAAGCACCAATTGCCAGAATGGTCAAAAAAGAAGTACTGAAACAATCTGCAAGGCCACATACTTTGCATTTAACTTTTGAAAGGGGAAAGATGCTGGCGAACAGTTATTAATGACAACAGATGCCGGGACCGCCAGCATCTGTTGTGGAAAGTTGAAATCAAAGATATTTAGACGGAATCATCGGTTTTATTGATAAATACCCTCAAAAGTCACAGTGGCACCTGCAGTTGTTGTCCATTTAAATCCCCCATTAAGATCAACAAAAAAACTTGAGCCAACAAAATCAGATGTAAAAAGTACGTGAGTACCACTTGTGTCTTTTACATACAATGCAAAGACCAGTCTAAATTTTGATCCCAGTTTATCTTCCAATGATAATTTCTCTGGAATATCAATTACAATTGGATAAGAGACAGCTGAAGGGATGGTGCTTACACTACTTTTAAAATAAACAGGGAATTCAAAATTTCTGTCAAGGATTTGTTGGTAGGTGAGGGGGTTGATGGTTTTATAGACTTCGACCCACACATCTCCACCATTAAACTTGAATTCATTTTGTTTCCACTGATCCAATCCTGTTATCGTAATCTGACTTGCAAAAGGGGTTAGTACTTTGACTTGTCTTTGTGTACTTGATATTTGACCATCTGCGTTTTTAACAGTAAGTGAAATATTAAATTCTCCACCTTCTTCAAAGGAGATAGCTGGTGTTCTTTCTGTAGAAGTCTTACCGTTTCCAAAATCCCATAAATAGGAAACGGCATTTGTGGAATTGTTGACAGGGATAATTACCGTTCCCTGTCTAAAGATTATGGAAGATTGGGATGTATTTCCAAGAGTGAAGCCGGCCTCTGGGCCTGGAGTTTCTATCTTCTTACAAGCACTTATACTTAATATGGAAGCCAGGATGATTAGGTAGGTTTTTTTCATGAATTTAGATTAATTAATTGGAACTAAAGTAGTGATTTATATCCACTTAAGATCACTGTAACATGCTTTTTGCATATTTTACCCATGTATCCATGCCAGAAC
>NZ_QAIL01000081.1 GCF_003061025.1 Pedobacter sp. HMWF019
GTATAATTTATCACTATCTGCGTAGTTGCCGCGGCAATATTGTTTACTATTGACGGTGAAGAAAACCCCAAAGCTGCCTCTAATAAGGCTTTTTGATCATTTTGCTGAAAAGTTGCTCCCAATAAAGATTCCAAAGTTCCACCGCCAATCTTTTTGGTGAAATTGATGGAAGGTTCTATAATCCAAGTTTTCACTCCACTGTTACCGAAAATATTCTGCCTTGAATTTGGAGGAATTGTAATGGCAGGATTGAAATTCGAATAAGAATTTATATTAGAAAAACTAGATCTAATATCAGTATAACCCATTCTATTATTGATTGAAAGTCCTTTTATTACTTCATAACTTAAACTTAGCGCTGTATTTAAGTTGTCCGTAATCGTAGTCGCTTTTTTAGAGGTAAGCCACAATGGATTTACCCACTTAGAATTTTGCCAATTCAGTGTACCATCTGCATTATAAATCGGTGGAGTGTTCGGCGCTAATAATATGTTTTGTGTAAAATCCGTCGCTGGCAGGACATTGTTATCATCTAAATAACCTACGGATATATTGCTGTGAAATTTTTTATTTTCACTCTCATGGTTAATACTAGCATGGCCTGAAGTCTTCAGGTCACGATAATCCCCAGGAAAAACCGTCCCCTCTTTTCTATAGGCGCCACCAAAAAGGAACTGCGTTTGAGCGTTACCGCCAGATACGGAAGCATTCGCATTGGTAATATGCGAAGTACCACCAATCAGTACTTTTTGCCAGTCCGTATATTGATGGATATTGCCCCATTGGCCATTTATATCATTGTCTGCTGCGGAAGGTGTAGCGCCATCATTTGCAAATGCCTGGTTACGCATGGCCAAATATTGCTCCGTCCCCATCAAATCTAGCTTATTGGAAATCTTACCTACGCCAGAGTTAAAATTTACATCTACTCTAGTTTTACCCTCTATCCCTTTTTTTGTGGTGATGAGGATCACGCCATTGGCCCCACGGGAACCATAGATAGCGGTAGCGTCAGCATCTTTTAAAACTTCTATTTTTTCAATATCATTTAAACCAATATTGGCTAAAGGATTTAAACTACCACCCGCACCCGCTATAGTAGTTCCTTGTGTTAAACTGGCAGAAGGAAAAGGAACCCCATCCACAATATATAAAGGCGCATTCGCATCACCTCTCAAACTGTTTTGACCACGGAGTTTGACATTAATTTGCGAACCTGGTACACCAGATGTCTGTTCAATATATAATCCCGGTACTTGACCTTCCAAAGCAATTAAAGGATCTCCGGTATTGTTCTTTCTTAGGTCCTCCCCACGTACTAACGTTACATTGCCGGTGTTCAGCTCTTTTGTAGTGCTATAATATCCCTTATTGATCTTCACCTCTTCCAGCTCACCAGCTTTACGTGTCAAATGAATGGTAATATACACGGAGCTGGCTTTAACCCTAACCGGTGCATAACCAATATAAGACACTTCCACATCCGTATTCTCTTCTACACCAGATAAGCTGAACTCTCCGCTGGTATTGGTTAAAGTAGCTTTGTTACCAGCCCTCACAGTTGCACCAGGTAAAGGCGTTCCGTCTTCATCCGTCACCTTTCCCTTAAAAGTGATCACCGAAAAAAAATCCTTTATCTTTTCTATAAAAGATTTGTCTTTTTCTTTGGGTTTGATGGTGATCACTTTTCCGTCAATTCTATAGCTAAAAGGCTGATCTTGAAATATGCTTTGTAAAGTTTTTTCGATAGAGGCGTTGTTTAAATTAATGGTTACCGGTTTGGCATTTTTTAAATATTCTGATTGAAATAAGAAGTTATAACCGCTTTGCTTACGCACCGCAGTCATTACTTCGCGCAGTGGCGCATTGGTATAACTGATGGTTACTTGCTGTCCATATACCGCTGCCGATACTTGGAGGCTCAGGGCTGTTATTAAAATAATGAGTTTCATCACTACAATGTATTTTAATAGTTTATTCATGGTGGTTACTTTCCGTCTATACATAGACAAAAAGCCATCATTGCATAAGTTGCAATAATTCATAATTTTGTAAGGTTAGTTGATACATTTGGTTGGTTAGTAGAATAGTCGATCTTGTAAAGCATTAACACATCCGGGGGTGTTCGTTGCACTCCCGGTTAATACCTCACAGCATCATGTTGTCGGTTCGTTTTATTTCTGAATGCTGATCCTCCTTCCTTCTATTTTGAAAATGATATGATTGTTTAGTTCAATGGCTTTTAAAAGTTCTGATAAGGGAAGATTGCGGGAAATTTCGCCGTCGAAGTAGATAGCAGGTAAGCCGGTATCATCTACCTGCACGTTATACCAACGGGCAATTTGTTGGAGAACATTGTTGAGAGGGGTATGATTAAAAATAAAAAGACCGTCCTTCCAACCCAGGTAATCAGAAGGATTGACCTGTATTTTTTCTAAAGAACTGCCGTTGTTAATGGCTTGTTGTCCGGGAATCAACACCGTTGTGAGATCCCGGGATGTAACGGGATGAAGCGGAGCAGAAAGGGAAACTTGTACCGATCCTTCGGCCAGTGTTGTTCTCACTGGTTCGTTAGGGTAACTCGATACGCCAAAATGCGTACCGAGTACCTTAACTGTTTGGCCGAGAGTTGCAACCACAAAAGGATGTTTAGCATCTTTGGTAACTTCGAAGTAGCCTTCTCCGGTTAAAGTTACCCTGCGCTCTGCCCCGTTGAACGTAACGGGATATTTTAGGCTACTGGCTGCGTTTAAATATACTTTAGTGCCATCGGGAAGGATAACCTGGTATTGGCCCCCGTTTGGGGTTGTAATGGTGTTTGTAGATGAAATGCCGGGAGTTGAGATAACGGTATATACCTTCTGGTTACTATCAAGCGGGATTTGCTTACCATTGGCCAGGGTTAATATAGCCTGGTTGCTTCCTGCTGGTATGTCATGGGCTTTGTTGTAAGCATAGGTAGATGATTGATTAATTTTTTGAATAAAGTAAATGGCACTGGTTGCAAGTATTCCAGCTATTGCCGCAGCACACGCCCATTTATGTACGGTTTTTAGCTTAAATGTCTTACGGTCCGTACCATTTACTCTACTCCAGATCTTTTTTTCTATGATGTTATAGGGTACCGGGGCGGGTTGCGGGGCAAATCCCTCCAGATGGTTGTACCAACTGTTTAGCAATGCCAGTTCTTCAGGGCTGCATTTGCCCTGGTTAAACTTTTCTAATAATTCGCTGGCCTCTTGCGGTGTCATGTTTTGGCTGTTATAAGGGTATGACAGGTAAGTGAAGGAGGATAGTTACACGTGATGAAAATATTTTTAAAAAAACCAAATAGAGAGTTTGGATTTCAGGATCTTCAAAGCGCGGCCCAATTGTGCATTCACCGTATGTTCGGAGGTATGGGTTACCGCAGCAATCTCTTTGCGACTCATGTTTTCATTGCGGCTCAGTTCAAATACTTCGCGCATTTTTTCCGGAAAACTGGCTACAGCTTTCTCTATGCGTTGTTTCAGGTCATTTTCCAATACCTTTTCATCGGTAGCATAACTGCCCTGGTTATAAAAGTCTGCTAGAGAATTAACGTATTTCTGCCGGTTGTTGTCTTTATCAAAATGGTTAATCACTCTGTTCTTTACAGACCTGTACAAGTAAGAAGATAAAGAGGTGTTGATGTTCAGATGCCCCATATGGGTAAGCAGGTAGGTAAAAAGGTCCTGTACTATATCTTCTGCGGCTTCATCATCCCGCAGCATTTTACGGGCATGGTCATAGAGTACTGCCCAGAAGCGTAAATAAACTTCTTCCAAAGCGGCCCTGTCCAGTTCATCTAACTTTACAGTCAGTTCTTGATCAGAAAGTTTGCGGTACACATTCATTACTCCGGGCTATAAACAAATCCATGCAACTGATAGGGTTCTACTAATTTACCTATAATAAATGCAAGGAACAAGGGCAGGTATAGGACAAAAAAATGATTTTTTTTCATTAACTGCGCATTAACGTCGGCATATCTATCTGAGCTGTAACTTGCTTCCCGATTGCTCATGTATTGTATTTTATACCCTAATCTTCGGCCTAATTTCTGTCTATGAATTATTTCTATAAACTTTACCTGCTCGTTCCTTTGCTTACCTTGATTTCCTGCTCAAAAGAAAAAGCTCCGCAGAACTATAACCTGTTAGGGATGCCCGAAGAAAAGATTAAGGAAATAACTATTGGGTATTTTGAAGTGGTATCTGTTGCTGGGGGAATAACCGGTTACCCTAGCTACCCAAAGAATCAGTATGTACGCATTACTGCCGATTCTATAAACTGGTATGATGGCAATACCAAACAATTCGTTTTGGCTTACACATGGGGCGCTATAAGCCTTTACGGCGTAGAGCGTTACGGTCTTACCCCTCATTATGTACCAGACCGGGTAGAGAACGGCAACCTCATACTTGTACAACCTACAGGTGAAATCACTGGATATGAATTGAAACGTATGTAGCCTCATTTCTCCCTCCCTCCAGATTTAAAAACCAATCATAATTTAGCATGAAGAAACTTCTACTGTTGTTACTGTGCGCAGGCCAGTACACCGGGCAATTGTATGCCCAAGACCCGGACCCAATGGGTGATACTGTCTTTATCCGTAGGGATAAAGCCGGAGCTATTGCCCAGATCAATTTTACACAAGACATGCATCTATCTCGTACCCTTAAAGACGAGGTAACACTGCTCAACAGTATTCTGAAGGCGCGCCCAGGTATAGATGAATACCGATTTTTGAAGAGTAAAAGCGACCAGAAAGGGTATACCCACAAAAAGTACGACCAATATTTTCACGGCGTAAAGGTAGAGGGTGCCCAGTTCATCACCCATAGCATTACCAGCATAGAGTCGGCCAATGGGAACACCAAAACCATTGCTTCAGATTTTAGTGCAACACCATCTGTAAGCGTAGACAGGGCTTTACAAATGGCTCTTGGTCTTGTAAATGCAAAGCGTTATTCTTGGAATGAAACGCCAACCGCTAAAAGCCTTAATAACGAACTGACACAACAGCCCGTAGGTGAACTGGTGATCACCGAATCATCCGCACAGGGTATAGACACCATTGCACTTGCCTGGAAATTTCACATTATGGCTACAGAGCCATTTAGTGACGAACTGGTGTACATTGATGCCCAAACGGGTAGTTTGCTTTCCAGAATTACGCAGGTAAGAACCATTAATACACCAGGTAGTGGATATACCTATTACAACGGTGTGAGGTCTATTGTTACAGATAGCTACGGGGGCAGTGGTTACCGGCTTTATGAGGTGAGAAATTCTGTAGTTCTGCATACTATGGATTTGGGTTACCAAGCCGCTACTTCCACTAACTTGGCCTCAGCTCCCGAATGGACGGATAATGATAACAATTGGACTCAGGCAGAACACGGTGGCTCTTGGGATGCGCTCTCTGTTCATTGGGCAGAAGAACAGATTAGAGATTATTGGACTTCGATGGGCAGATCGGGTACCAATGGCAGTGGAGGATCACCTACCGGTTATGTACATTGGAGTGTGCCTGTTAACTCTGGATTTATATCCAGTTTCAATGCTGTGGTATACGGTTCGCCCGGTGCTTATGGTGCTTATTACTTTAACCCAATGACTACTTTGGATTGTGCTGCACATGAAGATGCACACGGCATTGCCTATGCAGAGGTGAACCTTATCTATGCTAAAGAATCGGGAGCCACAGATGAAGGGATTGCAGATTTCTATGGCGCTGCAATTGAATCTGTAAAACTACCTACAGGGATTACCTGGTCCATGATGGAAGAAGCCGGTACAACGCCGCTACGGTATATTGATAACCCTAAAGCCTCTATCGTTCAACCGCAGCCCGATACCTATAATGGTCTCAATTACTATGCTACGGTAGGTTGTACTCCTTCTAGTGGTGGCAGTGGAAATGATGGCTGTGGCGTACATAGAAACATGAGTATTATCAGTCATGCACTTTACTTGGCCTCAGATGGTGGAAGTGGCACAAATGATCTTGGTAATGCCTACAGCGTAACCGGTATTGGTATCACACAAACCATAGCCATTGTGTATTATGCAGAGGTGAACTACATGGTATCGGGTAGCACATTTGCCAATTTCAGGGACAATGTGATCCAAGCAGCAAAAGTACTGTACGGTGCTGGAAGTTGCCAAGAGGTAGCCATGACCAATGCGCTTTATGCCGTTGGCGTAGGTTCAGCCTACGTACTTTCTGGCACCATGTCTACTGCACCCGCAGGCATATGCAGCTCTGCTACGTATAGCATAACAGGCGTACCCGCAGGCGCATCGGTCAATTGGAGTGTAGCCCCTACCGGCTCTGTAACACCTTCATCTGGTACAGGTAACTCCATTACCTTAACGCGTGTGAGCAGTTCAAATGCCACAGTGAATGTTACCGCGACTATTTCTAACGCTTGCGGTGGCTCTACCGCTGTAAATAAACAGGTGCGTGTTGGATTGGTTAATGATCCGGTGGCCAATGCCGTGGCGCATCCGTCAACATGCGGATGGAATATTAAGGGTAGTATGAACGCCACCGCAACCGCTTATCAAATGAGTACCGATGGAGGCACTACATGGATAACATGCCCTACAGCGTATAACGCCACATTGGGGGTTACAGAGTATTATGTATATCAGGATGTACCTGGTCCGGCCACGTATTCCTGTAAATTACGTGCGGTTAATCCATGCGGCACCACTACACCGGTTACCCGCAGTTGGACCGTAGCCCGACGCTCTGGGGATTGTTTGGAACGTAGGGCAAATCCGGATCTGAATAAGGATACGGCTACTAATTCTAAGCACATAATGCCAGATGAGGTTAAGTCGGTGTCGAACATTTCGTTAAAAGTTTATCCAAATCCAACAGCAGGCCAGGTTATTTGTGATTTAGGCGCTGTTCCTTCCAATAGTAAGGGCTTAAAGGAAATAAGAATGGTCCGTGTATTTTCCAGCTCAGGGGTAAATTACCAAAGGGTACGTTATCCTGCTACAACAACGAGGGTTACGCTTGATATGAGCAAAAATCCAGCAGGGAGTTATTGGATAGAAATTAGTGACGATACGCAGAAAGAAACGCGAAAAGTAATATTGCAATAATTTTAATTCTGTTGTAATTGCTTATACCTGAGAAAGAAAGAAGGCTCCCATTTTGGGAGCCTTTTATACTATTAACCGAAATACACCAATTATGAAAAACTGGCTATACTCATTTTAGAGCGTTTCTGCCACTCTTTCAACTTCTTCTTAAATGCTTTTTTCCTTTTGATTTCGCGCATTAATTTGATGTATATTATTTTCTCTTCCCTAATTCTATTTCGATCTAAAACATATATATAGGTTCTGCCCGCCATCAATGCTCTGGCAAAGCCTATAACGGCTGTGATGCCCAATACACCGCCAGCAGCCACTTTATGCGAATGAGAATAGTTTAGTGCAATCCAATAGATAGCCCCTACCACTACGATATGAAAAAAAATGATCCTGACTACACTTTTCTTCTTTCCATGATGAATCATATGCAAAATCTTCATCCCTATGAAACCGCAGGTCAATGGTACGGTATAAAGAGTGGCACCTAAACCAATGGCTGCACATTCGAAAGACATGCTCAATGGATTAAAGTCTAGTTTTTTGAGATTTGTCATTTGATCGCAACAGAACAGGATATAGGTAAGTACTGGATACATGGGCGGCAGGGCCACCAAAACGTTCTTCCACTTTACGCTATACATGTCTAATAACAATAGCTTTGTTAGAAACTTCATGTGGAGAGGCTTTATTAATGTAGTGCTTTGGCAAATACTGTACTATCGTTAATGATGGCGAAGTTTATTTGGCTATTCAAGGTGCTATCTTCAATAAGGTAGGACTTTGATTGTGTAATGTCTAAATGTATCGGTCCGATCAGATTTGGCTCGTCGTACCGATCGTAATACACATGAAGGGCATACATTCTACTCATTAGCCTACATAGCTCACCAAAGGGAACGGATGTGAAATCATAATAACCATGTATCCAGGTAACTTTCAGGGTGCTATCATGTACAAAGGTATAACTTTCATATTTAGATACTGTTCCGGAGTAACCTGCTTTCCATTTGCCGCTTGCCCAAGCGGCGTTTACTTCCAGGCTGCCGTTTATTACGGTTAACCTAGCTGGTGGATAAAATGTGCCGTATCCAACGTACTTTACACCACTTTTTGCTTCTGAATTGTCATAGTTGAACTCTGCGTCTTTGGTGATCAGGTTCATACTATCATGGGTCATTACAAAGTCTGTATTGGCCTTGTTGTTTACAATGACATAAACATTTCCGTCCACCTGTATGGATCGTTTAAAGTTCTTGGTAGCGTAAGTGACATAGCTTTCTGCATTGAGGATAACGGTACTGCTATCGGGGAGTACTATTGTTTTCCTTTGGGCGGGTCCTGTGCTAATGGTGGTCAGGTACTGCGTGCTGTTCGGGTCTTTTTTGCAGCCGGACAGACACAGGGAAGCCAAAAGCAAACCTTTCAGGGTGTGTTTTTCACATGAAATCTTAAACATAATATATCAAACTACATGAGGTAACGAGCCGCGAAAATAGTACTCCAAAAATTGAAATCAGTTAATACGAAGTTAATGTATGGGTGTTGTAACTTTTAGTGTTGTTACATCGTTTTATGCTTGTATCCTGGTGATAGTTTAAACGCCCATTGCATTGAGGGGACACCGCCCAGCTTTGAAATCAATCACCTGCAGGTGTCCTTTAGCCGGGGTAAATTGGTAGGTCCAAACGGCAATTCTATAGAATCTGTGCCAGGTGGCAAAATCAAATTTGAATGGCTGGCTAGTGCAGTGGCTTCGCCCCTGAGCAATCCGGCAGATCAGCTCACAATTATGGTATATAACCCGACAAAGAAGCTGTTTGTTACTTTGGTCAATGCGGCGCTCCGCTCTGCACTGACGTATACACTGACTTGCCCAGCGGAGTTTGTGGGTGATGATGTATATGGGTATTTATCTTTTGTGGGTATTAACGGCAAGGTGAGCAACAGTAAATTTGTTGGCACCGTTGCTATTTTGTAATTCTGGTAATGATAATGGGGCTATGCAGGGGTAGCCCTATATCTTCAAATCAAATATATGGCACGTTTAACAAAAGGCTTATTTAGCGCCTTAACGGGTATATGTGGTGGAGTAGAGGTGTACCAGTCCAGAGGACAGGTCATTGTCCGGTCCTGCAAGCGCAAAAGCACAAAGCCTGCTAGTATAAAACAACTAGCATCCAGGCAGAAAATGGCTGTGGTGAATCAGTTCTTAGGCAGCATTACTCCTTTTATCAAATCTGGCTTTGCGGGTGTGGTGACAGGCAAGGCTATAACGGCTTACAATGCGGCAGTGGCTTACCAACTCAGAAATGGAGTTATGGGGGCTTACCCTGCCTTTGCATTGGATTATACAAGGCTGCGGGTGTGTGAAGGTCCGCTTGTGATTACAGGGAGCAATGCTGCGGTTACTTTGAACGGTGATGATCTGGTTTTTAACTGGTCCCCGGTGTTGACTTACCCCCACTGTAATGATCATGTGTTGCTGCTGGCTTATGCGCCTGCCTTGCAGCAGGGCGCATTTAATCTTTGCGGGGCAAAGAGGTCTACCGGCTTGGAGGTGTTGCCCCTACCTGATCAGAGCTGGACCGGGCAGGTGTTGGAAACTTACCTGGCTTTCATGGAAGAGAATAGTTTGGTATGTAGTAACAGTGTGTATACAGGTAGGCTTTAATATGTTACAAGCCGGATTGAATAATATTCAATCCTTTGGCAGCGTATCTTCAAACGTTTTATGTTGTGGCCCTACAATCTGAATGTCCTTCGCGTTTTCGCATTTAAAAAATCGTAGTCTCAATGCCAAATTATGCCCTGAATTTAATTGATTATGCAAATATCCAATACAATAATCTTTATGGGAAAGATGGCACCCCATTACTCTGAGTTCTTTTACTGGGGTATATTTTAGAGGATCGGGATCAGGTATGATATCGCCTAATTTTTCGTGTAGCTCTTTGGAATATTCACCAGGTATCTCGTAAGGGTTTGTACTCACTTTCCACGGACATTTAGCGCATTGCTTGGTGAGCGTCAGTTTAAATTTTTCACTCATGAAATCTGATAGTTTTGCAATTTGTTACACAAGATACAAAAAGGTAACACAACAGGATATGATTTGCTAATATTTTTAGCATATTTGTTCCGTGAATTTGAATTTGGGAGAATATTACAAAGTTACATCGGCGGTGGCAGAGGGTTACGAGCAGATACACGGCCCTTTTTCTTTTGTGGTCAGGATTTATGAACTGAGCAGGGCAACAGGTACGCCGCTTACGCCCATTTCAGGAGATCTTACACTTAGATTGATCGAGTGGGAACCGATGAACGGCTGGCGGGATGATCCTTGGTTTGCGGCTTACAGCATGGCTACAGGAAATACCAAGTATGGAGAAATGTGCATGAAGGTGCCGCCGGATAAAGTGCATGAAGTCAACTGGTCTCCTGATCTGATTAATGGCTCCGGGCGTTGGTATGTGCCTGATCTTTTTAGATGGCAGCATCTGTTTTTATACCTGGTCCGTCATGATGCAGTAGAATGGTTAGAAAATTATAAACCATCTAAATAGAATATTCCTGAAATAAGTTTGTTCGCCTGCCGCGGGCTTGCGTATGAGGAACAAATGCCTTTTTCGGCCTAAGCACTTCTATAAGCATGATCAGAAAAGGCATTTATTCCTAATACACCGATATTCGTTTGCTTTATTTGATGAGCAGATGGAGGTAATATGAAATTAGATAACAGCGGAGTTTATTATCTTCAGGGAGATCAAATCCTATACCTTTTCCTTTTGTTTATATTTATACTTCTAAAGATGGACTAGGGGCAGTTTTCAAACTGTCCTTTTTTTATTTCTCTGATACATGGTTATCTGGTTGTAGTATATCCTCAAAGGCGGCGTGCTGTGGTCCTACTACTTTTAAATCTTTCAAGTTTTCGCAGTTTATAAATTCTACTCTTAATGCCAGGTTATGGCCCTCACCTAATTGGTTGTGAAGATACCCGATGCAAAAGTCAGACGGCGATTTGTGACAGCCCATCACTTCACGTTCTTGATCTGGATTGTAGTTTATTGGATTGGGATCAGCTATTGTACTGGCTAAGTCTTGGTGGAGTTGTTTGGAATATTGCCCTGGTAAGTCTTCGGGTTTTATGCCTACTTTCCACGGGCATTTAGCGCATTGTTTGGTAAACTTTAATTTAAACTTTTCACTCATTAATTATTATTTTTCTCATAAAGAATACACAATATACAAAATCAATAACGGGTAGAAAAATTTACGATGTACACTGCGATAATAGGTAAGCGGTGTTTTGTAGTTTTATACTATCTCCTATGCTAACTTCAGCAATAAATTAATGGTACATAGATGTATAGGGCAATATTTATTGCCCTTTCCTCTTTCTCCTAAAAAGTATTCTCTATCTCTCATGTACACTGCAATATTATTGTAGTGTTGGCTTGTACCTTTGGATTGAAAGAAATTGTAACCCAACATTTAAATCAGTGAAAAAATCTATTGTAAAACCTCGTCAGCTTTATTCATGATCTGGTTTGGGGCGAATTGCAACGCCTCCTACCGGATGTGATCTTTCATAGTAATAAATTTTGTGGATTAACTGAGTCTGGGTTATGTACAGGGATTGGTGAGGGTCATCCAATACTTACCGTCCCTGTATAGATCCGGGAAAACAGTAATGTTTATGCTTAAAGGAATATTATTAGCTAATGGAAAACCGTAATTCTACAGTTATAAATTCAACAAAAATTACTATTCAAAATTGCCTTTCATAAACTGGCTTGGGTGATGAACATTACCCTACCAGGTATGATAAAAATATGGGTATTTCGATTGGTATGCTATAATGATCCGGATCATGTAGCTACCCATTCGGAACACTGATCACAAATTCTTTTTCGTACGAAAGAAACGGGGGTAACCGAAAACCCGATGAATAGAGTAGGTAAAATCTTTCTTAAACACATAAATTTTAATTTTATGAAAAAAGCCAAATTATTCCTGGCTGCAATAGCAGTAATGGCAGTTGTTGGTGGCGTATATGCTGCTAAGGCTAAAAGAAGTACAGACACTATTTTTGTTAAAACAACAACAACTACTAATGTTTGTACCGTTCCTTTGACTTTCCGCACATTATCACCAACTGGTCCATTTGTTACTACAACATATGCAACTTTAGTTCAAGGTGCTACTTGTACACTTACACCAATCTATTCAGGTGAATAATTAACACTAAGGGGCCAAGATTTGGCCCCTTAACATTTATCAATTTGATAGGATACCTGGATTTATATGGTTAATCATCCAGGGTGGCATTATTTGACCTTTCAAATAATAATCAAAATAACTCTTTACTTTATCCTGAAAATCTAATTGATTTCTTTCAATTACAAGTGCATGTGTCTCATCTTTATATTGTAATAACCAAGCATGTTTTTGCAAACTTCTAAGTTGTATGAATAAATTCAGACTTTGCGTTACTGGTACAGCATTATCCTTTTCATTATGAAGAAGTAATATTGGAGTAGAAATTTGATCTGTAAAAAGTATCGGAGAGTTTCTAATGTACCCTTCTTTGTCATCCTCTAAACTTCTTTCCATAACATAGGCTCCATTTCTTAGGTAATCTTGTTTAGATTCTCCCATTTCCCAAGTTTCATTATAACCTTGAATTATATTTGACGGTCCAGCTCCTACCAGAGCAGCTTTAAACTTATTACTATTTACTAGAATATAATTCGTTTCATAACCTCCGAAGCTATGACCACTAATAGCCATTTTAGAAGTATCTACATACTCCAGAGTCGATAAATAATCTACTCCGGCCATAACGCTATTTAAAGCTGCTTGCCCTGGCTGTCCTGATACTCTGTAAATATCTGGTTTAAAAAAAAGATAACCATTACTTACCAGTAGTGGAATATTTAAACCTGTACTTGTTGGCTCTGGTGAATAAAACTTATTTAACGTATTGGTCTGATCAATGTAATAG
>NZ_QAIL01000621.1:0-6981 GCF_003061025.1 Pedobacter sp. HMWF019
GAAATTATGTGATAACGAATATATTAGCGAATTATTATTTCACCTAGATTTATTTTAATTCATGAAAAAACTTTTACAAAGTTTGTTCGTGTTGGTGTTTTTAGCCGCCTCGGCAATAGCACAACAACGGACAATCACTGGTACAGTTACGGGAAAAGATGATGGACAACCATTACCTGGCGTAACTGTAAGAATCAAGGGTTCCAATGCTGGAACAAGTGCCGGTGCTGACGGCAAATTCTCTATTAAAGTTCCTTCTACCGCTAAAGAACTAGAATTCCTTTCTGTAGGGTATGTGCCTCAAACCAGGGCAATCGGATCTTTAAGTGTTATTAATGTAGTTTTGGTGCCTGATGCTAAGCAACTTGGAGAAGTTGTAGTAGTAGCTTATGGTACTGCAAAGAAAGAAGCCATAACCGGATCTGTAGCCACCATGGGATCTAAGGAGATTGACAAGAGGGTTGTTACAAACGTGACAAATATCCTTGCTGGTTTAGCGCCAGGTATTTCTGTCAATTCGGGCAATGGTCAGCCAGGAACTGGTTCTGCAGTCCGCTTGCGTGGTTTCGGATCGTTTAATGCTTCAAGTGCTCCTCTGTATGTATTGGATGGATCTGTGTTTGATGGTGACCTGGGTGATATCAATCCAAATGATATCGAGAGTGTTTCTGTTTTAAAGGATGCAACATCTTCAGCGCTGTATGGTTCTAGAGCCGGTAATGGTGTGATTATCATTACCACTAAGAGGGGTAAAACTTCGATTCCAAGATTGAGTGTCAATCTAAGTCAGGGTTTTTCTGAAAGAGGAACACCAGAGTATGATAGATTGGATGCTAAGGAATACTATCCGGCAATGTGGCAGGCTTTAAAAAACAACTATCGCTACTCTGCTTCTCCTTCTTTGACTGAAGATGCTGCGGCAACAAGGGCGACAAATGAAATTAAAGGGCTGCTGGTTTATAACCCGTTCAATGTGCCGAATAACCAAATTGTTGGTACTGATGGAAAGTTAAACCCGAATGCATCATTGCTGTATAATGATTTTGATTGGTATAACCCTTTGCAAAGAACGGGTAACAGAACAGATGCTTCTATGAGTGTTTCTGCTCAGTCTGATAAATCAGATTATTACGTTTCCCTAGGGTATTTAAAAGATAATGGATATATCCTAAAATCAGATTTCAAAAGATTTAATGGCCGAATCAATGCAAATAGCCAGGTTAAGCCTTGGTTAAAAACGGGTGTAAATATTTCCGGATCTTTTTCAGATGGAAATTTAGCCAGTGATAACTCTACTGACAATAATTCAAGCTATATCAATGCATTTAGTTTTGCCAGAGGAATCGGGCCAATCTATCCGGTTCACGCTTTTGATGCTTCTGGAAATGCAGTTTTTAACAGCGTGACAGGAGAGCAATGGTATGATTATGGTACTTATCCTGGTGCTGTAACCAGACCTCAAGGCGCTTCTCCTGGTAGAAACGTGGTTTATGAAACCTTATTGAATGACAACTTGTACAGAAGGAATTTATTAAGTGGAAGAACCTATTTAGAGGTAAAATTCTTAAAGGACTTTACTTTTACGCCTTCCATTAATGTGGATATTAGAAACAATACTGGAAAGCAATATCAAAACCCAATTGTTGGTGATGGTGCTACTTATAATGGCTATTTGTACAACAGTTCTTCAAATGTTAAATCCTTTACTTTTAATCAAATCTTAAATTATAATAAGAGTATCGGTGATCATAATTTTAGTGCTTTATTAGGACATGAGAATTATGATTATACTTATAGGTTTTTCTCTACCTCTAAGACTTCTCAAGTAGTAACAGGAAATACAGAATTAGATGGATTTGTTACGCCTTTAAGTTCTGGCGGACGCAAAGATAGAGAGACTATTGAGTCTTATCTTTCGAAATTCAGCTATAATTATGCTCAGAAATACTTCTTTGAAGCTTCGGTTAGAAGAGATGGAAGTTCAAGATTTTCTCCAGATTCTAGATGGGGTACTTTTTTCGCTCTTGGAGGATCATGGAGTATCAATAAAGAGTCGTTTATGAAAGACAATAACTGGATTGACGACTTGAGAGTAAAGGCTTCTTATGGACAGGTGGGGAATAACTCCTTGCTTAAGGCGGATAACACAGCAAATTATTACGGATATCAGGCATTTTATGACCTGGGGTCTAATAATGGAACGGAGCCAGGTGTTTTATTGTCTTCTATTGCCAGTCCTGATTTAAAGTGGGAGTCTGTGAATACTTTTAATACTGGGGTTTCTTTCTCTTTCTTCCAGAAAAGATTGTATGGAGAATTTGAGTTCTTTAAAAGAGGTTCAGATAACTTGCTATTTAGTATTCCTCTGCCGCTATCAGATCCTGTTACTTCTGTGCTCAAAAATGTTGGTTCAATGTATAATACAGGGTTTGAGCTTCAGCTTGGAGCGGATTTAATTAGAACGAAAGATTTTACCTGGGGTATCCTGACAAACTGGACAACCTTCAAAAATAAGATCACTAAACTTCCTGCTGAGACGCAAGTTATTACTAGTGGAACCAAGAGAAGAGAGGTTGGCGGTGATTATTACAGATATTGGTTGAGGCAGTATGCAGGTGTTGACCCAAGTGATGGTTCTGCACTGTATGTTCCTGCTGATGGAACTGCTGCTGCAAATATGCGCACAGTGAATGGTGTACAGTATGTAACCAATCAGACTTATGCTAAGTATGGTTATTCAGGTACTGCTATTCCGGATTTAGCTGGGTCAGTAACCAATACTTTCAGGTATAAAGATTTTTCTTTGTCGTTCTTGATTAACTATCAGATTGGAGGTAAGTTCTATGATAGCATTTATCAAAATCTGATGAGCGTTTCTTATGGAGCTGCGCTACATAAAGATATTTTAAATTCATGGACGCTTGCTAATCCAAATAGTGATATCCCAAGGATCGATGCTGGTAATACGACTAACATTAATGCAACTTCTTCCAGATTCCTGATTGATGCATCTTATGTAAGTTTCAGAAATGTAAACTTATCCTATAATCTTCCTAAGAGATGGTTAGGTAAGCTGGATGTTTCAAGTGCAAGGGTATTTGTTTCCGGTGAAAATTTAGCCTTGATTTCTAAAAGAAAGGGATTGAATCCAACAGAATCTTTTGATGGTGTAAATGCCAATACTTATTTGCCAAGCAGGACCATCAGTTTTGGCGTGAACTTCTCATTATAATGAATAAAAGGAAAAGAGATATGAAAAAATTTATAATATTTTCAAGTGTGGTTGGAATGTTGTTGGCGTCTGGTTGTAAGAAGGATTACCTCCAAACAACGCCTACTGATAAAGTTGAGGGTGATATTGTATTTACAACTACAACCAATGCGAATGCCGCGCTAAACGGTATTTACAGATATATGTTCGAAAGAACAACAACAACAACATCCAATGCTCAGGGTAAACCTGGTGTAGCGGGTATTTTGTTAGGTATTGATTTTATGGGTGAAGACTTGGGACAAGCGAATGCGACCTGGTTTACTTCTACTGGTGAAGGTAATTATGTGGCTGCTCGTACAGATACTCATGCTTCAAATTTGTATTATTACAGAACGTTTTTTAGAATGATTGCCAATGCCAATTACATCATTGATAAAATAGACGGTGTTGTTGGAACAGATGCAGAAAAATCCAGAATTAAAGCGGAAGCTTTAACTTTAAGAGCCTATGCTTATTCTTATCTTGTGCAATTCTATGGCAAGCGATATGATGCTGGTGCTAAACCGAACAGTCAATTGGCAGTTCCTCTTTTATTATCATCTACGGATTCTAAAAAACCTCGTGTTAGTGTAGAAGAGGTATATGCTGCGATTGTTGCTGACCTTGACAGGGCTATTGCATTAAATGTAACAACGAAGGCCAATAAAAGCCATGCAGATGTATGGGTTGCTAAAGGTCTGAGAGCGCGTGTTGCTTTAACTATGCAGGACTACCCGAATGCAATTAAATATGCTAAAGATGTGATTGATGGAGGCCAGTATCCTCTTATGGATGCAACAGCTTACCAAAGCGGTTTTAATGATGCGACGATCATCTCTGAGATGATGTGGGCAATGATGCCAACGCTTGATCAGGGGGATGGATTTGGATCCTTCTTTGCTCAGATTGCCTATAATGCAAATACAAGTTATATGAGAGGTACGCCTAAGAGAATTAATTCTGCTTTATATGACAAAATATCTGCTACAGATGTAAGGAAAAAAATGTGGGAGGCTGCTCCAACAGCGGCTAATTTTCCATTGCCTACTATCGCAACCTGGGTAAGACAGCCTTATATGACACGTAAATTTTCTGTTAAGGTTGTTGGTGGTCCTTCTTTAGGGGATGTTCCTGTAATGAGAAGTTCAGAGATGTATTTAATTTTGGCTGAAGCTTACGCTTTGTCTCAACAAGATGCATCCGCTCAGAATACCTTATATACATTGGTGTCTAAAAGAGATCCTTCAGGCGCGGTAAAATCCACCAGTACTGGTACTACCCTTCTTAATGAAATCTATTTTAACAGAAGGATTGAACTTTGGGGAGAAGGTTTCCGGTATTTGGATTTAAAACGGTTGAATTTGCCATTGGATAGAACAGCGGTTCCTAATTATGTTGGAACTTCTGTGGCTAACGTTATGCAAATCCCCGCCGGAGATGTTAGATGGCAATTCTTTATTCCAAGAGTTGAAATTGAAGCTAATCCAAATATTGGCCCGCAAAATCCGTAATAGATTTTATCTTTAACTTATACCAGGGGATATCCAAATTTTGGATATCCCTTTTTTCATATAATGATCTTTGATTTTTTAGGTTTAAGATTAGATTTTGTATCTTCAATTACACAAAATGAACCACAAATGAAAAAATTATTTATCCTTGGCGGTCTGCTCTGCCTTTTTGCTTCCTGCTCTAAATACCAATATGGTACCCTTAACAGTACTAATGCGGTTAAAAATGAGCAATCTGGTGATTTTATCGTTGAAAACGATACGTTAGCTATTGTTTATCGTTTTAAAGGGGAAAATGCTCCTTTGAATATTCAGATCAAGAATAAACTGAATGAGCCTTTGCATGTGGATTGGCGACGTTCAGCATTGATAGTGGGTGATAAGGCTGTCGTTTATGCAGATAATAAGATTAGCATACAGGGGGAAACATTTTCTCAGTCTAGTTATGGTAGCTTTTCAAGGCTGGATGATTCTAAATCAAGGAGTGGGACTTTAGCTGCTACGGCAAACCTTCCAGAAAATGATAGCTTTATTCCTCCACACTCTACTATTGAAAGAACGCTTTTAAAATTATCTGATACTTTACTCTCTCTTCCTAAAGGGAAATTTCACCAAGTTCAAATGTATTCTTTGAATGGAGAGGTTGTTTATAACGTTAAATCGGCAGTGTTTACCAGAGAGAACTCTCCATTGGTATTTAAAAGTTACCTGACTTTTTATACTGAAAATGGAAAAGAGGCTAAAGGATTTCCTGTCCAACAAGAATTCTATCTTTCTCAATTGGTACAGACTGGACAAAAAGGACAGAAATCAGAGTTTAATCCAGGAAATAGATCTGACATCTTTTATACTTCTAAGACTACAGGGTACGCGAAAACAATGACTTTTATTGGTGCGGGCCTTTTTATTGGGGCTGCAGGTGCATTGGCAGATAAGGATACCAATACAAATAAGCAAAAATAGAGTAAAAGGATAGCTACAATTCGTATTGTCAATACGGATAACAACAAGGTGTTTTGACTATACTGATCCGGTTCTTTGGCTATTGTTTTTTTATTTCAAGTTTTCTCGGTTCGGATTGGAATTTTTAGGACACCTTCTTCCAGGCTGCGCGATATCAGGCGGCTGAAGAAGCCGCAGATCTCTAAGGCCTTCCAGCAGGTATCCTAAAAATTCCTTAGCATATTGGCTAGGGAGGGTGCTAACCAGGCAATTCTTTAATTTTTCCGGTAACCTTATATATATAGCCTATCCATCTATAGTAGTATACAATAGATATACAACCTATATAGCGCTTAGTCAGGGGCTATAACAAGCGGCGGACAAAGACAAACCCGATACGCCTGTGAACCGGAGCAGGATTCGCATTTCCCGAATGAGCTGCGTTTGAGGTGCGGTTTTGATCCGTGGAGGTCCAGTTTTGTTTATAGGCCCTTGTTCCCCTCCTTTGGGCGCGATTCTTACCTTATTCATAGTTATTTCCTGAACCTTTCTGCTGTTACCTGGCCACTGCTGTTGTCTGAGCCCTGCCGTTTCTGCCCCCTCCTCTGCACTTTGCCAGGAAAACCGGGGGTATGCTGCGGAAAGGCCTCAGAGAGCTGCGGCTTCTTCAGCCGCCTGATCTCGTCCAGCCTTGAAGCAGCATGCCCCGGTTTTCCATCAAGTCACCCCACTCCCCCTAATATTCCTATTATATATACTATTGGATTCTATTTACGACCTTCTGTTCGGGAACTGCACACCAAATGCGCATCTGGGTCGCATCTTGTCCGCAAAAAGGTACCCCTTTTGCGAACAAGATGCGACCTTGGTACGAAGATGATATGAACTTGATCGCTTCCAGGTAACAAGCAGTCCGGTTCTGTAGGGCTTTTTTGCAGGCGATGATCAAGCTAAAGCCCCGATTCTTCGCCTTCCGTTTTTAAATTGTAATTTTTCCTATTGAAAATAAGGGAGTTATAGAAATGTTTTAAATATTAGTGAAGATATGTTTGCAGGGCGGGAATTTTTTTCTACTTTTGCATCCCGCTTCGGAAGGAAGGGGACAGCAGAAAAGGCGAGTGAGGGTGATTTGAAGAGTGGTTTAGTAAGGATTTATGATTATGGAAGTTTGCGAAAGCATCGGAAATAAAAAAGCAAAAAAAGATAAAATAAAATTTGCGAATAACATAAAGATTGCTACCTTTGCAGTCCCAAACAAAACGGGAGTTACCAAAC
>NZ_QAIL01000621.1:6991-7183 GCF_003061025.1 Pedobacter sp. HMWF019
GTTTGAAGAGTGGTTTAGTAAGGATTTATGATTATGGAAGTTTGCGAAAGCAGCGGAAATAAAAAAAGCAAAAAAAGATAAAATAAAATTTGCGAATAACATAAAGATTGCTACCTTTGCAGTCCCAAACAAAACGGGAGTTACCAAACGGAGTTTGATAACGAGTAAACAAGATTGAAACAATGAAGTTGA
>NZ_QAIL01000082.1 GCF_003061025.1 Pedobacter sp. HMWF019
CACAAAAACTGCACTTAATTTACAAAATATCGCCTGTAGTATCTTTAAATTTAAGTTGAATACCTAAACGAATACATTTGTTTGTATGCTCGATAGGTTAAAAAATTATATTGTTAAACTTGATTTTCAGCCATCATGGCTCATCTTCGGCATAGATGCGTTTATGTTTCTCATTGCAGTTGCATTGGTTGTGCTTTTTCAAAGAGCAACCGGCCTTTTTGCGATAGAACTTAGTTTTTACCAGATTGTTGAATTTTTTATTGCAGGTGGGGCAGCATTATTTTTATCCAAAAGTTACCGGGTTGTCATTCGTCATACCTCTTCTCTTGATGGGCTGAGCGTGTTAAAATGTATTTTTATCCAACTCAGTATCCTGTTCTCAACAGATGCTTTTTCTGAATTTTACGGTTTAAAAATTGGAGTTGGTTTTTCCACACACCTGATCTGTTCGTTTACCACGCTGTGTTTATTATTGTCTTATAGATTCGTTATCCGTTATGTTTTCTTTTTGTCCTTGAGGGAGAAGAAATCACTAAGAATTGGAATTTTTGGTGCAGGCGATTCCGGCGTGTCTTCTTTTAATTTATTGGGAAAAGATAAGTTCTATCCCGCGGATGTTTTGTTCTTCTTTGACGATAATCCGAGAAAGATTGGTAAACGGATTAACCGGATCCCGGTGATAGATGCGAAAAATCTCCCAGAGTATATCAGGAATTATCAATTGGACCAGCTTATTATCTCTCCTGAAGCGGTTTCTGTAGAGCGAAAGGAAGAGCTGCTTAAAGTAGTTAACGATGCAGGTATTCAATTGAAAGTGTTGTCTCGCAAGGATGAATGGTTTGTGGAAGACCGGAGCGCGAGGGGACTGCACAATATGGAGATTGCTGATCTTTTAGGAAGGCAAACTATAGAGATCAATAACGAAAAAGTGAATTCACTGATTTCCGGTAAAGTAATATTGGTTACCGGAGCTGCGGGATCTATTGGCAGCGAACTTTGCAAACAAATTCTGAAGGAGGGACCGGCTCAGTTGATCTTGCTGGATCAGGCTGAATCCGCTTTATATGAACTGGATCTTGATCTGAAAAAGCAATGTGCTCAAGTACCCGTTTTTCCGGTACTGTGTGATATCTCTAATGAAAAGAGGTTGAAAGTGATTTTTGGGAAATATAAGATAGACCATATTTTTCATGCAGCGGCCTATAAGCATGTTCCGATGCAGGAAGAGCATCCTTATGAAGCTTTTAAATGCAATATTTATGGGACCTACCTGCTGGCTAACCTGGCCATGATCCACTCGGTCAGGAAATTCATTATGATTTCTACTGATAAGGCGGTAAACCCAACCAATATTATGGGTGCAACGAAAAGGACAGCTGAAATGTATATTCAGTCTTGTGCAGATTCTCCCTTGAGGAATAATGACATTCAATTTATTACCACCAGGTTTGGTAATGTTTTAGGTTCTAATGGTTCTGTAATTCCATTATTTAAAAGACAGATTGAAACCGGTGGACCTGTTACTGTGACCCATCCGGAAGTGATCAGGTACTTTATGACCATCAGCGAAGCTTGTAGCCTTGTTCTTGAAGCGGCAACCATGGGAAGGGGGGGCGAAATATTTGTTTTCGATATGGGGCAACCGGTTAAGATTGTTGACCTGGCGAAAAAGATGATCAGACTAAGCGGTGCAGAACCAAATAAGGACATTCAGATTGAATATTCTGGTTTGAGGCCCGGTGAAAAATTGTATGAGGAGTTGCTGGCAGGCGGTGAGATTTCCCAAAAGACCTATCATCCGAAGATTATGGTGGCTAAAATTAAAGCTGTAGAGCACCAATATGTGATGAACCACTTTGTGAGCCTCTTCAGTTATATGCAGGATAACGACGAAAGAAAAATGGTTAAACAATTAAAGATGCTTGTTCCCGAATTCAGGAGCATGCATTCTCGTTTTTGTGAACTTGATGAACAGGAAGACCTTTTAGGTAATGGAGTTGCGATGGAGCCTGTTGCCATTGGAAATTAAGCAAATAATGAATACGATATCTACTATACTACCTATGTTTAAAACTAAAATTCCAGTTCTTTTTGTTCTTTGCAGTTTACTGCTTACTTCTTGTATCTCTAATAAGAGAATTACTTATCTGCAGAAGGATAAAAGGGATCTTTCACTTGCCGATGATTCCCTGATCCATTATTCCCTTCCAACCTACAGGCTTCAGTTTAATGATATTGTGGATATCCAGATGAAAACCACTATTCCTGAAATGAATGCGGTATTTGGATTGAGCAATCCGGCAGAAAGTGGAGTAGTGAACAGCCAGTTCAGCAATTCGCAGGGAACAGGAGACATTTATTATATGACAGGATATACCATTGATCAGGATGGTAATGTGAAATTGCCTTTTCTGGGGAAGTTGAAGATTATGGGGCTTACTCTTGATGAAGCTGAACAACTGGTTACTAAAAAACTGAGTGTTTATTTTGCTAAAAATGCACAAGATCAGTTGTTTGTTCGGGTTAAGCTTGGAGGTATAAGGTTCAGTACGGTTGGTGAATTTAAAAAGCCAGGGAAATATGTGGTGCTGCAAGACCGGATGACCATTTTTGAAGCCATCGCTTATTCAGGTGATATGACCCTGGAGGCAAAGCGCGGTAGAGTGATTCTGTTGAGACAGTACCCAGAGGGCACGAGAATCCACGTTCTGGATCTGAACAAGAGGAGTATCATCAAGTCGCCTTATTATTTCATACAGCCTAATGACCAGTTGTATGCCGAACCGATGCGGATCAGAGAATTTGGCACTGGTTTTAGTGCGGCTTCAATACTTCAGATTGTGGTAACTTCTTTAACGGCTATTGCGCTGGTCATTAATTTAACCCGTTAACGGAGAGGTATTTATGAAACATCATATACAATCTCCTCAGAAACTCAAAGCGACAGACGATAATGCTGACTTGAAGAAACTCTTTCATGATCTGCTGAGGATCTGGCCCGCAGTGGTCGTGCTGATATTGGTTAATTTATGTATCGCTTATCTGCTGACTAGAAGAGCTAATCCAACTTATCAGACTCAGGCTACACTGGAGATTAAGGAGGATAAGAATCAGGCATCTGTAGAGCTGTTCCAGACCATGGGACTGAAGACCACCCCAAGCAGTATTGAAAACGAGATTGCGATTTTGAGCTCTTTTACACTGGCTCATAATGCATTGAGTGAACTGGATTACAGGGTGGAGTATTTTAAAAAGGACCTTTGGAAGAAATATGAAGTATACCATGGTTTACCCTATGAAGTGGAAGTAGACTGGGGCCATCCACAATTGATTGATGGGGAAATGAAGGTTAAATTTCTGGAAGAGGGGAAGTTTCGCCTATCTTTTGAAGGATCAGTTTTAAATCTTTATAACCCGAGGAAAACAGATACCAAGAGTCCGGTAGACCTGTCTAAGTTGCAGATTGAGGGTAATTACCGTTTAAATACATGGATTGAAGGGAAACATTACAAATTCCGTGTGGTTAAAACAGCCTCTGTTACAGAAACAGGTCCTGATTTTTCATTTGTGCTGAAATCAGATTATGATCTGGCCGAATACTATAGTAAAGTGATGAAGGTAGAGGTTATGAAAAAGGAATCTTCTGTGTTGTCACTTACTCTGGAAAGCCATATGGTGGAGAAAGATAAGATTTATTTGAATAAAATCATGCAAGTGTACCAGCATAGGGAGTTGAAAGAAAAAAACCAAACCTCTATTAATACTTCTGCTTTTATCAATGATCAACTAAAGAATATTACGGACTCATTGGTCTTTTTTGAAGATAAACTTCAAAAATACCGGACCAAAAATGAAACCTTTAATCTGGAAGAACAGGGCAGTTTGGTGTATACGCGTCTTTCTACTCTGGAGGATAATAATGCTGGTGTTTCCTTAAAGATTAAATATTACGAAAGTACTTTAAATTATCTGGAAGAGGGTAAAGTGAACCAACTGGTAGTCCCTTCATCTATTGGCATTGAGGAGGCTGTACTGGAGAAGCTTATTCCTGAGCTTGTTGAAGTACAGAGCAGTCGGTTAAGGTTGAGGGAGGTGTTGTCCAAAGACAACAGGGCTTTAAAGGAACTGGATTTTAAATATACTTCTATTCTGAATTCTCTGAGAGAGAACCTGAACAGATCTTTACAGATTGCCAAACTTTCTTTCCGGGAGATGAATAAACGGATTTCTGCTCTAACCGGAGAGCTGGACCAGTTGCCTCAGGTAGAGCGAAATCTGCTGAGCATTAAGCGACAGTTTACCATCAGTGAGAATATTTATCTGTATCTGCTTCAAAAGAGATCTGAAGCTGAGATTACTAAAGCCAGTAACACCCCATCTAGTGAAGTACTGGACCTTTCACGGCAAATTGGTAATATGCTTTCTCCCAAGCCTGTCAGGAATTATATCATAGCTTTTTGTCTCGGTATTTTGTTGCCGGTCTTATTTCTTTTTATCAGAAATATGACGGGCAACAGGATTTATGATGTGAAGCTGCTGGAAAGTAAACTGGTTGTTCCATTGATTGGCATTATTGGCAGGAGTTTGTGGCGGGAGAATAATAATGTAGTGTCTAATTCGCCGAAGTCCTTTGTGAGTGAAAATTTCAGAAGTGTTCGAGTGAGTACACAGTTTCTGCATCCACCGGATGAGTCTATTGTAATTGCATTTACGAGCAGTAAATCTGGAGAGGGGAAAACATTTTGTTCAGTAAATATGGCGGGTATTTATGCACTGAGTGGGAAGAAAACCATATTGGTTGGTATGGATTTAAGAAGGCCAAAGATCGCGTCCGATTTTGGTTTACTGAATGATGTGGGTGTAAGCACTTACTTGAGCACAAAGAAAGAACTTTCTCAATTGATTAAACCTTCTGGCTCTGAGAATCTGGATATTTTACTGTCTGGTACTGTTCCGCCAAATCCAGCGGAACTGATTGGAAAACCGCGGTTCCAGGAGATGATTCAGATTTTGAAAAGCACTTACGATGTGGTGATTCTGGATTGTCCGCCGGCTGCCCTGGTTTCAGAGACGATTGATATTTTTAATCTGGCTGATCTTAATTTTTACATTTTCAGACACCTGTACTCAGACTGGGAAGCGGTTGAAAACATGAATGATCTGGTGGAGAAGGGGCTAATTAAAAAAACTTATGCGATTTATAACGATACAGAAATGCCTTCAAGTTATGGCTATGGCTATGAATATCATTTTGAAGAGCAGGAAAATAACAGATGGAAAAAATTTTTAAAATTATTTAATAAACATGCTTAACCAGCCTTTAGTTTCAGCATTAGATCGCACTAAAATAGCCGTTATCGGCCTTGGATATGTTGGTTTGCCGCTGTCGGTCATCCTGGCCGAAAAATATAGAGTTGTAGGGTTTGATATCAACAGCACCAGGGTACAGGAACTTTCTAATGGAAATGACGTAACCCTGGAGGTTAGCAGTGATGCCCTTCAACAAGTACTGATGTCTTCAATGGGGTCGCTTGATAGGGCCTTATCGGGCTTATATCCTTCCGGTCAGCAGGAAGATATGGCCAACTGTAATGTCTTTATCATAACAGTCCCCACACCAACAGATAAACATGACAGACCTGTATTAACGCCATTGGTGAAGGCAAGTGAAATGGTAGGAGCAGTATTGAAAAAAGGAGATATCGTTATTTACGAGAGTACGGTTTATCCTGGAGTAACTGAAGATGAATGTGTTCCCGTATTGGAAAAGACCTCTGGTTTAATATTTAACAATGAATTCTTTGTGGGCTATTCCCCTGAACGGATTAATCCTGGAGATAAATTGCGTACGGTTGCTAATATTCTGAAGGTGACATCGGGGAGTACACCAAAAACAGCAGATTTTGTTGACCTGTTGTATAAATCGGTCATTAAAGCGGGTACGTTTAAGGCTTCTTCTATTCGCGTAGCAGAAGCTTCTAAAGTTATTGAGAATTCACAAAGGGACATTAACATCGCCTTTGTGAATGAACTGGCCATGATGTTTAACCTGATGGGAATTGATACCGCTGAGGTTTTGGAAGCGGCAGGCACCAAATGGAACTTTTTGCCTTTTAAACCAGGTCTGGTTGGGGGGCATTGCATTGGGGTAGATCCTTATTACCTGGCGCAGAAATCACAGGAAGTTGGCTATCACCCTGAAATTATCCTTGCAGGGCGACGGATCAACAATGGAATGAGTAAGCATATTGCTGCGGAGGTGCTGAAGCAGATGATGAGAAAGGATTTGAAAGTGTTAAATGCGAAGGTATTGCTGCTTGGATTTACATTTAAGGAGAATTGTCCTGATGTAAGAAATACTAAAGTAGCCGATATTTTTAAAGAATTGAGGGTCTTTGATGTTCAGGTTGAGGTTTATGACCCTTGGGCAGACCCTATTGAGGTGGAGCACAATTATGGAATCCGGATCTGCTCTGAACAACCTGATATGGATCAGTATGCGGCTATTATCCTGGCGGTTGCTCATGATGAGTTCAAGGACCTCAATCTGGTTAAACGGCCTTCAAGGGTAATTTACGATGTAAAGGGAATTCTCGATAAAAATTTGATTGATGCCAGACTTTAAAACTTATGAAGAAAATTAAAAGTACCCTGAAAAGCCGTTTTGGTCATTTGGCTTATTTCTATAGCTATTTGCGGGAAAAGGTATTCATTGCTATTGTTTTAAATATTATAGTGGGCTTTCTGGATGGGCTTGGACTGAGTATGTTCCTGCCGCTTTTGCAGGTAGCCGATGGAACGGGTCAGGCCAATGCTTCTTCAATGGGGCATCTTGGCTTTTTGGTGAGTTTTTTACAAAAGGCCGGTCTGGTGGTTACCATGCAATTGGCTTTGATAGTCATTGTGGTGTTTTTTGTGTTGAAAGGTGTGGTGTATTATATTAAAGGGGTTTATCAGGTTAAGCTTCAGCAGTATTTTATACGGGAGATCAGGCTGAAAAGTATCCAGCATTTGAGCAATTTGAGTTATACACATTTTGTGAAGTCTGACCTGGGGAACATTCAAAATGCTTTAACAGGCGAAGTAGATAAGGTATCAAAAGCTTGCCAGTTTTATTTTCAGGCATTTCAACATGGTGTTTTGGTATTGGTATATATTGGTTTTGCTTTTGCAGTAGATTGGAAATTTGCCATTATGGTGAGTATTGGAGGTCTTTTTTCCGATCTGGTGTACCGAAAAATTTATAAAAAGACAAAAGAAGTTTCCAAGAAATTAAGCGAGGATAATGGTGCTTTTCAAGGCCTGATTCAGGAGTTTGTTTCTTGCTTTAAATATTTGAAGGCTACTGCCGGAATTAAACAATATCAAAAAAAATTAATTGATCAGGTAGATGTTATAGAGAAAAACAATAGTAGGATTGGCGTGCTTTCTGTGGTGTTAAGTGCAACCAGGGAACCTTTGAGTATTATCGTTGTGGCGGTGGTTATTTTCCTCCAGACAACCATATTTCATACCTATCTGACGGCTATTTTGATCAGTTTACTGTTTTTTTACCGGGCACTCGGATCTTTAATGCAGTTTCAGGTTTCCTGGAATTCTTTTTTGGGCTTGGCTGGGTCTATAGAACATCTGGAGGCCTTCAGCCAGGAACTTGCGGCTGGCAGAGAACTTTACATGGGTAAAGAG
>NZ_QAIL01000083.1:0-29264 GCF_003061025.1 Pedobacter sp. HMWF019
GTTCATTTGTTTTAGTTTTTAATAAAGATAATATATTTTTTTAATAAGTTTATTTTATTATTAATTTTTTTATTTATCATGATGACATGCGATTTACATTGTCTATTGCTTAATTAAAACTTCTTAAGGCTAAAACGTTATTACATTTGTTATCTTAGTATTTGTTTATTTGCTCCACTTAATTATGAAAATCGCCTTCTTCAGTACCCAATCTTATGATAAAAAATTCTTTAATGAAGTTAACGCACATTATGGGTACGAACTGCTCTACCTGGAGGCTTCTTTAAATGTTACCACCTATATTTTAGCCGAAGGTTGTGATGCGGTCTGTATTTTTGTGAACGATAAAGCTGATGCGGCGACGTTAAGAAATTTGGCCAAACTTGGGATCCACAATATTGTACTTCGGTGTGCCGGATTTAATCAGGTTGATCTGGAAGAAGCCGCTAAATTAAACATGAAGGTACTTCGTGTACCAGCTTATTCGCCTGAATCTGTTGCAGAACATGCTGTAGCTATGATTTTAACCCTCAACCGGAAAACTCACAAGGCCTATAACCGGATCAGGGAAGGGAACTTTTCCCTCGAGCGCCTAACCGGTTTTAACCTTCATGGAAAAACAGTTGGAATTATTGGGTTGGGCAAAATTGGTCTGGCATTTGGAAAAATCATGGAAGGTTTTGGCTGCAAGGTAATTGCCTTTGACCCCTATGAAAAAAATGTCCCTTCGCATATCCGGTTAACAGATTCGGATACTCTTTTTCAGGAAAGTGACATCATTTCTATACATTGTCCTTTAACACCGCAAACCAGGCATTTATTGAATAAAGAAAGCTTCGCCAAAATGAAGGACGGCGTGATGCTGATCAATACGAGCCGGGGAGCAGTGGTTTGTACTGCAGACGCCATCGAAGCTTTAAAAACTGGGAAGCTGGGTTACCTGGGTATAGATGTCTATGAGCAGGAAGAAAAGCTGTTTTTCAGAGACCTTTCTGAAAGTGTGATTGCTGATGATCAAATCCTGAGGTTAATGAGCTTTCCTAATGTACTTATTACGGCACATCAGGCCTTTTTAACAATAGAGGCATTAACTGAAATTGCTGAAACCACATTGACCAATATAAAAAGCATTAAGGAAGGAAAAAGCAGTGAAAATAGCGTGCTGCCTGTCAACTCTTAAAATCAAGTACTTTGCTAAAGCAGATTTTCAACCAGGGGGTATAATCCTCCGGGTTGATTTGAATTTCCCTGGCAAGATCTTCCAGGTTTAAATAACGGA
This sequence comes from Pedobacter sp. HMWF019, assembly GCF_003061025.1. Lineage (GTDB taxonomy): Bacteria > Bacteroidota > Bacteroidia > Sphingobacteriales > Sphingobacteriaceae > Pedobacter. The sequence goes on from NZ_QAIL01000083.1 coordinate 1,280, forward strand.
AAGAGGCTACTTCTGAATGATTTGGTATAGGTAGGTCGTCACTTGTCCCAAAAAATACATGATCATACTCATGCTCGGTAAGTGCATTGCTGAAGTCGGCTTTGTACAAAAAACTAAACCCATAATTCAGCGTACAACTCATGCCCATTTCTTCCATTAGCCTTCTGTGAGCCGCATAAATTGTTTCTTCGCCCGGCCTTGGATGGCTGCAGCAAGTATTTGTCCATTTTCCACCCGAATGGTATTTATCCAGGGCGCGTTGCTGCAAAAGTAATTCTCCTTTACTGTTAAAAATAAAGATAGAAAAGGCTCGGTGCAGCAAACCCAGTTGGTGCGCCTCCATCTTTTCCATAGTACCGGTTTGCTGATCATTTTGATCGACCAGAATGACTTCTTCTAACATGAAGGGCAAAGATAGGAGAATAAGCTGATTTCTCTCGACGACAAACCATTAAAACATTAATACAACCGGAAAGCAGTCGGGGTCAAATCTGCCTGCTTTCTAAAAAAATTATTAAAATGGGAAGGTTCTTCAAAGCCAAGACAATAACTGATCTCTGAAATATTCCAATTGGTGTGCTTCAATAAGGCTTTTGCTTCACTGACGATCCTTTCCGTGATATGACCAGTGGTTGTCTTACCTGTGGTTTCTTTGATGGCCCGGTTTAAATGATTGACATGGACGGAAAGCTGATCTGCAAAATCTTTAGCAGAACGCATGGCCAGGCGCTGTCCAGGAGATTCTATAGGAAACTGACGGTCCAAAAGCTCATTAAATACAGCGGTGATCCTGGAATTGGCATCATTATGCTGGTGTAAAGTCTCCGACGGTTCAATCTTTAATGCATAGTGCACCATTTCAGTGACGTAGTTCCGGATAAGATCATTTTTGAAACGGTAATCAGAATCAATCTCTTCCAGCATTTTTTCAAAGATCTGGCTCACGTGTTGATCCTGCTGTTCGTTTAAAACATAAGAAGGCTTACCACCAGGGGCAAACATGGGCAGGTCGCGGATACTGCCCCGAATGTTCTCTGTAAAAAAGGCCTCTTTGAAAATGCAGAAATAACCACTTTTCTGTTCTGAAAGAATTTCAACGGTGTAAGGTACGCGAGGGTTAAAAAACATCAATGCTGTTCCAGAGACACGAATACTTTTGTCTGCATAATGATAAATGGTTTCTCCACGATGCAGGCTGAATTTATAAAAATCTCTGCGTGCATACACTGGTGGACTGACTTTTTTATGAAAACAATCTTCTACCCTGAATACATTGAAATGTCCCGTGTCCTTTTGCAGGTTTGCAGGAACCTGGTCAAACTTATTCCGGTAAAAATCTTCTAAACTCTCTGGTTTTGACATAAGTTTTTTTTCTATTTTAAATTTACGCAAATAAATTAAACAGGAACAACAGTTTCAATCGCAGTAGATACAGTAAGCGCTTTCCATTGTTCCAAATCTTCTATTATTGCGTCGATCTTCGTATAAGCAAGATTATAGGCATCTTCTCCAAGAAACAAATGAAGCGGGGGATTTTCTTCTGTTGCAACACGTATCATCGCCTGGGCCGCCTTTACAGGATCGCCTGCCTGATTGCCATTGATGTCATTTTGATGTGCATCCTGTAAATCTCTTACTTGTTTGTAAGCTGTGATTGGGTTTTTAGGTACTTGTAATGATTCGGAAGAAAGGAAATCTGTTCTGAAATAACCCGGTGCCACAATTGTCACATCAATACCAAAGGGTTTAACCTCTGCAGCAAGAGACTCCGATAAGCCTTCTATGGCAAATTTAGTTCCACAGTAGATTCCAAATCCAGGAAAATTTCCGTTAAAACCCCCAATGGAAGACAGGTTGAAAATGTGTCCGGACCTTTGTTCCCGCAAATATGGCATAGCCCTTCTGATGACGTTCAAAGTACCAAATACATTGACCTCAAAATTTTCACGTGCTTCCCAGTCGCTTAATTCTTCTACCGTTCCAACCAGACCATAACCTGCATTGTTGACCACTACATCCAGCTGGCCAAAGTGGGTAAACGTATTTTCTACTGCTGCGGCAACGCTAGCCTCTGTTTTCAGGTCCATTGCCAAAGGAAGGAATTGATTGCTTTTTGATCCTATAGCCTCCAGCAGGTCATTAAGTTTTCTGGAGGTTGCTGCAACCAGGTAATCCGCTTCGAGTAATTGTTTTACTAAGGTTAGTCCGAGGCCTTTTGATGCACCAGTGACTAACCAAACTTTTCTTGTCTTCATAGTTCAATATCTTTTGATAGATCAAAATTACACAGGTCAAGACCCTTATTCTGTACGCTAATCAAACTAATGCTTGCAAAATTCAAACAATTACCAGGGTACTGTATGTTTAATAGTTATAGTTTAGAGGTATTGAAATGGATAAGACAGCAAATTCCCATATTCCAATGGTCGGGGCAGAAGTATTTATTGAACCTGGGCAAAGCTCCGAAGAGATTAACATATGGTTTCAGCAACTTCAGGAGAGTGGAATGAAGATCACCCGGATCAGAATGTTCGAAAGCTATATGCACAAAGCAGACGGTAGCTGGGATTTTAGTTTGTTTGACGCCGCTTTCAGGGCGGGTGAAAAATATAATATAAAGATCTACGGAAATCTTTTTCCAGCAACGGATTTTACCGATGTAGGTGGATTTAAATTTCCCAAAAGCCAGGCAAATTTAGATGAGATTTCCAAATATATCCAACAACTGGTGCCACATTTTAAGCAATTCACTTCTCTATATGGTTGGGTACCTATCAACGAACCCGGCTCTGGCGTACTCCCACAAGATGAATACAGTCTGAAAAGTTTTGAAGACTGGAAAGCGAGAGAGGTCAAAGAATTGTACAATAGCCAGGGGTTTACAACGCTTGATTTTAGAAAGGAAAAATTCCTGCTTTATTATAACACCTGGTTTCTGAACTGGCTCACACAGCAGATCCATTTGTACGATCCCCGTGCCCGGATTCATGTTAATAATCACGCGATCTTTCAGCATGCCGCAGAATATGACTTTCCGGAATGGAGAAGCTTTTTGAGCAGCCTTGGAGGTTCAGCACATGCGAGCTGGCATTTTGGTTATTTTAGCCGTCAAAAGTATGCTGTAGCCATGTCTGCTAATTCAGAAATGCTACGCTCGGGTGCAGGGTCGCTTCCCTGGTTGATGACCGAACTGCAGGGAGGAAATAATATCTACAGCGCTTTTAATCCACTTTGCCCCACACCCGAAGAAATCGCTCAGTGGTTATGGATTACTATAGGTTCGGGTAGTAAAGGTTCTATATTTTGGTGCCTTAACCCCAGACGTTCGGGATTTGAAGCAGGAGAATGGGGAATGCTGAATTATCTAAATGAACCATCCTGCCGGATGAAGGCTGCTTCAGGGGTGATCAAGGTGATCAATGATCATGCTGATTTTTTTTCCGAAGCCAAGGTATCTGAATCAGGAATCAATATACTCTATACCCGCGAATCACTGTGGATAGAACAGGCATTACAAGTGAAAGGCGATACTACTGAGCCCGGACGTGCAGTAGGAGGTGTGATGAAATCTGCATTGGCCTGGTTTGAAGCCATAACCGAAATGGGAGTATCTCCCTGTTTTAAAGAAATTGGCGAATTTGACTTTTCCCGGGAAGATTATAGCGAAGAGGCTATTATTCTGGCTCACCAGGTCAGTATTCCATTCAAGTACTGGAAGGCGTTGGAGTACTTTGTAGAAAAAGGAGGCCATCTGATTGCAGAAGGATTAACGGCCTATTATGATGAAAATGCTTTTACCCTGATGGGTAAAGACTTTCCATTTCAAAAGCTTTTTGGCGGGTTAATAAAAGAATTTATCTTAAAGGACCAGCTTTTTGAAATGGAGATTGAGGGTCATACGCATATGGCGCATTTGTGGTATGGTATTATCCATTCGGTTACCGGGCAAGCTATTGCCGTAGATGAAGAAGAAGAAGTACTGGCTCTAAGGAACTCTTTCGGACGAGGAAAAGTACTATGGATACCATCCCTGATTGGACTGGGCTCAAGAATAACCGATAATTACCACTCGCTGGTACTGCTGCTGAACCGGGAGTTCGGACATATTCTGGATCAACAGGCTTTTCGCTTTAGCAAGCAACAACCCGGCTTACTGATGAAAACTTTGCAAAATGGAAAGGATTACCTGAGTATACTTGTCAATAAATCTAAGGAAACGCAGGTGATCATTATCCAGAGCTCAGAAAACTTAAAACCCATTCTGTGGTATGCCAATAAAAAGGGCGTAATTGTTTCTGCAGATCAGATTCAAATCAACCGGGAAGAAACACTACTTATAAGATGGGTGTCATACTCAGATTAAAATGTTTTAATGTCGGTTAGAATACGTAAGAACCGATTTATCTTTGAAAAAAGAAGGCTATGAACATTTTACTAATAGAGGACGAACCTAAAGTCGCCGCTTTTATAAAAAAGGGCTTAGAGGAACAGTTGAATAACGTTTCAATGGCCTATGATGGAAATGTGGGGTGTAAAATGGCTTTGGAAAACGACTATGACTTAATTATTCTGGACGTAGTCCTGCCACATATTAATGGAATGGAAGTTTGTAAACTGGTACGGCAGTTAAAAAAAGAAGTGCCTATTTTAATGCTTTCTGCATTGGATACCGTTAATGACAAAGTTCAGGGGCTGGAAAACGGGGCAGATGATTATTTAACCAAACCTTTCCATTTCGAAGAACTACTTGCTCGGATTAAAGCCTTAAATAGAAGAAAAGATCTGGTTTTACCAGGTACGATTTATCAGGTGGGTGATCTGGAAATGGATTGTTATAAAAAAACAGTTTCCAGAAAAGGGAAGATCATCCTGCTTTCTGCCAAAGAATTTACCTTGCTGGAGGTCCTGATGGCCAATAAAAACAGGGTTTTATCTCGCATTTATATAGCTGAAGCCGTATGGGGGATTTCCTTTAACAGAGGGACGAACCTTATTGATGTATACATCAATTATCTTCGCTCCAAAGTAGATAAAGGCTACGAAAAACAATTGATCCATACGGTAATAGGAATGGGTTATATTATCAAAGATCAATAGCAAAAAAACTACGGGATGAAATTTAAGAACTCTTTATCTCTACAATTCACCTTCATGTTCGCATTTTTAATGCTGGTGGTTTTAAGCGGTATTTACGTGATCGTAGAACACAATCGTTCTGTCTCCTTTTACAACAAGCTCGATGAACGGGCAGTCATTGCAGCGCAATTCTATTTCGCAGAAGACAACCTTTCTATTAAAATGTTCGACCAGGTGACCAAAAAGTTTCCTCAGTCTTTATCCCGTGAATCCATCAGTATTTACGATGATCAATTCGAGCCCAAATTTATGCCGGAAGATTCCATAAGGTGGAAATTGTCCTTCCTGAAGCAGATCGTGAAAAAGAAAACTATACATTTTGTTTCTGGTGAGAGGCAGGTATCCGGACTTTATTATCCCGATAATTCCGGAAATTTTATTATAGTGGTTTCTGCTGTAGATGAGCCGGGTTTTCACGATATGCAACAGCTCAGACTCATTATGTCGGTATTTTTTGTCGCTTCTCTTTTTATCACCTTTTTTATCGGGCGGATTTTCGCCAATATTTCCCAACGGCCTATCGTAAATATGACGGGCAATTTAAAAAGGATCCGGGCGTCCAATTTGCATATGAGGTTGCCTTTAAGACGGGCAAAATCTGATGATATTGACCACTTGTCTTTAACCATTAATCAGCTACTGGAACACCTGGAACAGTCATTCGAAAGCCAAAAATCTTTTGTGGCCAATGCATCACATGAACTCCGAACCCCGATTACCTCTATTTTGGGTGAGGCAGAAATCACCTTGATGAAGGAACGTACACCGGAAGAATATCAAAAAGCACTGGCTGAAATTGTAGTTAGTGTGGAAAGACTTAACCATGTTATTAATAGTCTGATGGAGTTGATGCAGACTAATCTCGATCATAAGGATTTTCAGAACATCCGGGTGAGTGAGCTGATGTGGGAAATTGCAGATGAATTATCTGTAAAAAGAACATCGGAACATATTCCGGTAAACTACATAATCCCATCTGGTCTTGCCGATATTGAACTGACTGGAAACCGGCGATTGCTGTTCATTGCAATTAGTAATATATTAAAAAATGCAGTCAAGTTTTCAGAAGGAAAGATGGTCACCTGTGAGGTGACGTATTTTAATCATGGTATTCTGATTACGGTTACAGATAAGGGAATTGGGATTAGTGAGGCAGACCTTCATAAAATTCTGCAACCCTTTTACCGCTCGGCAAATGCCTTGAAATATCCCGGTTATGGCATAGGATTATCATTGACTCATAATATAGTCCGCTTGCATAACGGGACATTAAAGATCAGATCAAAATTGGACGAAGGAACCAGAGTTACACTCTTTTTTCCCACCCAGTAGAGCTCCTGAGCTGGTTGACATTAAAGAATTCTAATCAACTTCTAATCCCTCTCTAACCCTAAACTAAAGCCTTCTTAATACCGGTCATGTAGCTTTGTTTTCAAAATAACAAAGATATGTACTTTAAAATAGTTCGTGTACTTTTGGTCTCCATGATTCCTTTGCTGATCACTTGTAACCGTGTTCATGCACAAGGAGTGGGCAGAGAAATATTGTCTCTCCACATTCAGGAGGCCGAAGCACTCTTCCTTAAAAATAACTTAAGTCTGCTTGCTGGTCAATATGCCATAGACAATGCGAGGGTCCAGATCATTACCGCAAAATTATTTGACAATCCGCAGTTTAGCATAGAGAACATTCTGTACAATCCGGAAAGCAAGAAGTTTTTTGATATGAGCTATGATGGCGGGCAGTATGGCGGGAGCATTACTCAATTGTTCCAAACTGCAGGAAAACGCAATAAGAACATCAGGCTGGCAAAAATTAACGTTCAGGAGGCCGAATACAACTTCTTTGATCTGCTTAGAACCCTAAGATATACGCTGCGGAGTGATTTTTACAAAATCTATTTCCAGGAACAATCTGCAGCAGTTTACACTGCTGAGATTAACTCATTGTCCAAAACCTTAAGTGTTTTTCGCCAGCAATACGCCAAAGGAAACATTGCGGAAAAAGAAGTATTACGGATTCAGTCCCAGTTGTATTCCCTTCAGGCCGAGCTTAATGATCTGAAGGATGCCATTGATGATGTGCAAAGTGAGTTTAAACTCCTGATCCGGGCCAATCCTAAATCCGATGTAAAACCACAGATTTCTTTTAACCTCGATGGTAAAGACGTTCTGGAGCAAGTTCCATATCAAAAACTTCTGGATTCTGCTACAGCCAATCGTTACGATCTGAAAGCTGCCCATTCCGCTCTGGAATACAGTAATCTGAACCTGAAACTGCAAAAAGCAATGGCCATCCCAGACGTGAATCTTTCCCTTACTTATGATAAACAAGGCAGTTTTGTTAGAAACTATAGTGGTTTAGGAATTAGTATACCGATTCCACTATTTAACCGAAATCAAGGGAACATCAAACAGGCAAGGATTGCCGTTGAAAGCAGCAAAGTTGGCCTGCAACAGCAGCAAGACCAAATAGAAAGTGACCTGGATAATGCCTATCAGGGTGCACTGCGTTTGGAATTACTATACAACAGTTTTGATCCTAAGTTTAAAACAGATTTTAACCACCTCATCGAAGAAGTATCCAAAAACTATGAAAAGAGAAACATCAGCTTGCTGGAATTTCTTGATTTCTATGATTCCTATAAAACAAATACCATTCAGCTCAATAACCTTCAACTCAACAGGATCAATTCTCTGGAGCAGTTAAATTTCGTTACAGGTACTCCAATTTTTAACAAATAATTATTCATGTTATGTCTAACAGATCAACAATAACAGCAACTATAGTCGCTTTAAGTATTTTCACCTTCAGCATCCTTCAAAGCTGTACAAAAAAAGAGAAACCAGCTGCAGATTCAGACAATAAATTCCGGATTACGGAAAAATTACTCAATGACCTGGTGCTGGATACCGTTCAGGAAAACAGTGCAGTTTCAGAGATCGGTTTGACCGGAGTGGTGGCACCCGATGAGAATAAAATGGTTAAGATTTTTCCACTTGTGAGCGGAATTACGCAGGATGTTCATGTTCAGCTTGGCGATGTGGTACAAAAGGGACAAACCCTGGCTTCCATGCGCAGTGTAGAGATTGCAGGCTTTACAAAAGATCTGATTTCTTCTCAGGCAGACCTGAGAAATACCAAACGGATCCTGCAATCTACTCAGGATCTTTACCAAAGTGGTTTGGCCTCAGAGAAAGATTTGGAACAAGCCAAATCAGATTACGAAAAAGCAGCAGCAGAAAGTAAAAGGGCCGGTTCGGTCATGTCTATCAACAAAAGCAATGGAAGGGGATATGAAATTAAGACCCCGATAAGCGGTTACGTTGTAGAGAAAAACCTGACAGACAATATGCAGGTAAGAGCAGACAATAGTCAGAATCTGTTCACTATTGCTGATCTCTCCACGGTGTTTGTACTGGTTAATATTTATGAATCGGATATCTCGAAGGTACAGACCGGATATCCGGTTAAAATTACAACGCTGTCTTATCCCGATAAAATTTTCACAGGTAAAATAGATAAGGTATACAGCATGATCGATCCAGACAACAAGGTAATGCGGGCCAGAGTGAAAATAGACAATCCTGGAAATCTGTTGAAACCACAGATGTTTGCCAAGGTGAGTATCAGTGCCAGTTCGGGTGAGGAAATGCCTGCTGTACGGTTACGTGTGCTGATTTTTGACAACGATCGCAATTATGCACTGGTGAGAGACGGTAAGGAGCATGTCAGAATACAACCCGTTACAGTAGCCAAACAGGTAGAGGACAAGGCATACATCAGCAGTGGGCTTAAAGCCGGCGATCAGCTGATCGCTTCCCGTCAGCTCTTTTTATATGAATCTCTGAAAAACTAGCTGGTCTTTTAACCTATAAAATCACAACATGAATAAAGTAATAAAAAATGTACTGGACTTTTCTCTTAAGAACAAGTTCTTTATATTCTTCATGACCTTCCTGCTGCTTGTTGCAGGGTATATCAGCTTCAAAAAAATAAGTATTGACGCCTTTCCGGATGTGACGAATACTTCAGTGACAATCATTTCTCAATGGCCGGGCAGGAGTGCTGAAGAAGTGGAAAAATTTGTCACCAGGCCACTGGAGATTGCCATGAACCCAACAGAAAAAAAGAGCTCCATTCGTTCTTCCTCATTATTTGGCCTTTCTGTAGTTAAAGTCACTTTTGATGATGATGTTGATAATGCATTCGCGAGGATGCAGATCAACAATCACATTGCCGATGCTGACCTTCCTGATGGCGTAAAACCAGATATACAGCCTCCATATGGACCAACAGGAGAGATTTTTCGCTATACCTTAACCAGTAATAAAAAATCGGTTAAGGAGTTGAAGACCCTTGAAGAATGGGTAGTTGAAAGAGAGATCCGTTCCGTTCCAGGCGTAGCCGATGTGAACAGCTTTGGAGGGCAAACGAAAGCTTACCAAATTACAATAGACCCTCAAAAGGCTGTTCAATACGGTGTTACCCCACTGGAAATGTTTGACGCTGTTTCCAAAAGTAATGTCAATGTAGGTGGAGATGTAATTCAGCAAAGTGGTCAGGCATATGTCGTACGTGGAATTGGTTTACTGAACAATATCGATGAGATCAAGAATATCATCGTTGATAATATTAAAGGAACTCCAGTTTATGTAAAGAACGTTGCAGAGGTTACAGAGTCCAGTCTGCCGGCACTCGGTCAGGTAGGGAGAGATAAAGATCCAGACGTGGTTGAAGGTATTGTGGTGATGCGTAAGGGTGAAAATCCAAGCGAGGTGATCAAAAATTTGAAAGTAAAGATCGAAGAACTCAATTCCAGTATTCTACCAGATGATGTGAAGATCAATACTTTCTATGACCGGGAAGATTTGGTGGATTTTGCTACACATACGGTGATGCACAATATGCTGGAAGGCATCATTTTTGTGACCCTGATTGTTTTCCTTTTCATGGCCGACTGGCGCACAACAGTTATTGTAGCAGTAGTGATTCCCCTTGCCCTTTTGTTTGCCTTCATCTGTTTAAAACTGAAAGGAATGTCGGCGAATTTGCTGTCTATGGGGGCTATAGATTTTGGGATCATCATAGATGGGGCAGTGGTGATGATGGAAGGAATTTTTGTGGTACTAGATCACCGGGCTCAAAAGGTTGGTATGGAGCGATTCAACAAGATGAGCAAACTGGGCATGATTAAAGAAGCTTGCCTGGTCAATGGAAAAGGAATATTTTTTGCCAAGCTGATCATTATTACCGGTTTACTACCCATTTTTAGCTTTGAGAAAGTGGAAGGTAAAATGTTCTCTCCGCTGGCCTGGACATTAGGCTTTGCATTACTGGGGGCACTCCTCCTTACCTTTACCCTGGTGCCTGTAATGGCCAGTGTTTTATTGAAAAAGAATGTACGGGAAAAACATAATTTTTTTGTAGCCTGGCTTATCCGTAATTCTATGAAAATCTTCGGGTTGTGCTTTAAGAACAGAAAAATTGCCTTTCCAATAGCTATCCTGGTGTTGGTGATCGGATTATTCTGCTTTCGTTTTTTGGGAACAGAATTCCTGCCTCAGCTCAATGAAGGTTCCATCTATGTCAGGGCAACAGGACCTTTAAGTACTTCGCTCGATGAGTCTGTGAAACTGGCCAACGATATGCGTAAAATCTTCCTGAGTTTTGAAGAAGTAAAACAAGTTATTTCCCAGACCGGACGACCTGATGATGGAACAGATGCTACCGGTTTCTATAATATAGAATTCCACGTAGACCTGCATCCGCAAGATGAATGGAAAAGGCGGGAGACCAAGGCACAGCTCATCGAAGGTATGCAGCAAAAACTCAAATACTTTCCTGGGATAGATCTGAATTTTTCCCAACCTATTTCAGATAATGTGGAAGAGGCTGTATCTGGTGTTAAAGGCTCTATAGTCCTTAAACTCTTTGGGGATGACCTTAAATTCATAGAAGGTGAAGAGGAAAAGATCTTTAATATCATGAAAGGGGTTCAGGGCATCGAAGATCTGGGTATTATGCGTAATCTTGGGCAACCTGAACTCCAGATCAACCTGAACCAGGAAAGAATGGCCTTGTATGGCGTTACAACTGCAGATGCCAACGCAGTGATTGAAACGGCTATCGGAGGAAAGGCCGCAACCCAGATCTACGAAGGGGAACGAAAATTTGATCTTAGAATCCGTTATCCAGAGAGCTTTCGGAATGATGCTGCGGCTATTGGCGATTTAAGGGTACCCACGCTATCCGGGAACAAAGTGCCTTTACGTGAGATCGCAGATATTCAACGAAAGATTGGACCCAGTATGATCTATCGTGACAAACATAAAAGATATGGAGCCATTAAGTTCTCTGTTAGGGGAAGGGATATGGGCAGTACAATCAAGGAAGCGCAGGAAAAAGTAAATGCTGCCATTAAGTTACCTAAAGGCTATGCTATGGAATGGGCGGGTGATTTTGAAAATCAGCAACGGGCAACAGAAAGGCTGACACAGGTTGTGCCGATCAGTATCCTGATCATCTTCTTTATTCTTTTCATCCTGTTTGGAACGATTAAAGATTCTCTGCTGGTGCTCAACAATGTCCCTTTTGCCATTATCGGTGGGATCTTTGCCTTAATGATCACCGGTATTAATTTTAGTATTTCTTCAGGGATTGGCTTCATTGCTTTGTTTGGTATTTGTGTGCAAAATGGAGTGATACTCATTACAAAATTCAAAACCAATATCCAGGAAATGCGTCACCATACAGAACGGACGTTTACCGATGCGCTAAGACTGGGCGTGGAGAGCCGGATTCGTCCGGTGATCATGACTGCCATGATGGCCGCCATAGGCTTGCTTCCCGCAGCCATGTCCACAGGTATTGGCTCTGAGACCTCTAAGCCATTGGCAACCGTCGTGATCGGTGGTCTGATTTCCGACACTGTATTTAATTTATTCATCTTTCCGATTGTCTTCTACTGGGCTTACCGTAAAAGTGTATCCAGATCAAGTCAAAAGGTGCTGAAATAAATTTTTATCACCGGGCATTAAGTAATCCCTGTGCATCATAGCACAGGGATTTTTTTGTTAACTTCGCTGCTTAACTAACAAATAGACTTATTATGAAAAGAACAGCCTATCTGTTGCTGCTGGCAATGTTACTCTCTTTTGCCGGTTCAGTGAAAGCAGATGAAGGGATGTGGATCCCAATGCTTATAGGGAAGAACTATGAGCAAATGAAAAAGCAGGGTTTTAAACTCACCGCACAGGACTTGTACAATGCCAACGGGTCATCCCTCAAAGATGCCATCGTACATTTCGGTGGGTTCTGTACCGGAGAGATCGTGTCAGATAAAGGCTTAATCTTTACCAATCATCATTGCGGTTATGATGCTGTTGCTTCAAACTCTACACCAGAAAACAACATCCTGGATAACGGTTTCTACGCTAAAAATTATGGAGAAGAAAAGCCGATCAATGGTCTTTTTGTTCGTTTCCTGAGAAGGATGGAAGACGTAACAGCTAAAGTTAATGAAGCAACAAAAGGATTGAATGGTGCTGAAAAAGCAGCAAAAATGAATGATGCATTTGCGGAAATCGCTAAGGTAGCGGTAACAGGGCCAACGATTGAAGCCAACGTTAAGGATTTTTACAAATCCAATCAGTTCATTCTTTTTGTTTATGAACGTTTTGACGATGTTCGTTTGGTGGGTGCTCCACCACAAAGCATTGGTAAATTTGGCGGTGATACAGACAACTGGGAATGGCCGCGTCAAACCGGAGACTTTTCTGTGTTCCGTGTATATGCAGGTAAAGGAAATGTTCCAGCTAAATATGATGTTGCCAATACACCTTATACTCCAAAAAAATTCTTACCAGTTTCTATAAAGGGTGTTCAAAATGGAGATTTCTCTATTGTGTACGGTTACCCGGGCCGTACCGACCGGTACCTGACTTCTTATGGCGTAGATTTGGCAACAGAAAAGGTAAATCCAACCATTGTTAAGCTTCGCGATATCCGTCTTAAGGCCTGGAAAGAGGAAATGAACAAAAGCGTGGACACCCGCTTAAAGTTATCTTCTGAATATGCTAATATTGCTAATTACTGGAAATACTATATTGGGCAAACAGAACAATTGAAAAAATTAAAGGTTTCTGACTCGAAAAGAAGAGAAGAAAAATCCTTTACAGAATGGGCGGCACAGAAAACCGAATTTGCCGGTTTAATGGAACAGTATGACCAGATCTATAAAATGCTGGAACCGATTGCTGTGCAGAGAACCTACATCAATGAAGGCTTCCTGGCTTCTGCGTTTGTACCCAGCACGATTAGTCTGGGCAATGCATTAATTGCGATGCAGCAAAAGAAAGATGATGCAGCCTATGTTCAGCAGCTACAAGGTCGATTGGGTAAAGCAGTAGAAAAATATAGTTCTACATACAATGAGACAGCGGATAAAAAGATTCTGGCCAAAATTCTAGCATCTTTCTATGCAGATGTACCTGTAAAATCACAACCGAAATTTTACGCGGCGATTGCTGAGAAATACTGGACAGGAAATCCGGAAACTACTTTTGAAAAGTTTGCAAATTACCTGTGGGAGAACAGTAACTTTATCAAACCAGAGAAACTGGCTGCATTTATTGCTTCTAATCCTTCTGTTGATGCAGTGAAAAATGACCCGGCTTACGCTTATGCCATGAACCTGCTCCCTGCAGAATATGTGAAGAATAATTTTGGTTCTATCGTATCTGATTTTGAAAATAAAAAAGCAGAACTGGACCATTTATACTTAAAAGCCATCCTGGAAAAGAACAAGGATAAATTGATGTATCCTGACGCCAATTCTACCATGCGTTTGTCTTATGGCAACGTGCAGAATTATTCACCTAAGGATGGAATGACCTATAATACGACAACAACGATAGAAGGTGTTATGCAGAAATACATCCCTGGCGACAGTGAGTTTGATCTGCCGGCTTCTTTAATTGAAAACTACAATAAGAAGAATTTTGGACAGTATGGAAACGACGGAACATTAACAGTTGGTTTCATTACGAACAATGACATTACTGGTGGTAACTCCGGATCTCCTGTGATCAACGGTAACGGAGAACTGATCGGTCTTGCTTTTGACGGAAACTGGGAAGCCATGAGTGGTGATATCGCTTTCGATAAGAAGTTTAAACGCACCATTTGTGTAGATGTGCGGTACGTATTGTGGTGTATCGATGTGTTGGGTGGTGCCAAAAACATCATCAACGAACTGGACATCAGAAAAGATGCACCTAAAGCTGCAATAAAAGCTTCAGGCAAGAAAAAGTAACCAGATTAAACATAAAAAAAGCAGGCTATCCAATTGGATAGCCTGCTTTTTTTATGTTTAATCTTTTTTTCCTGCAATCATCATATGAGGACTCATGGATAGGATAGAAGGATCACGTTCAGTCATCTTCAACAAACCCATAATAGCCTCCTTTTTAGCAGGTATGGACCGGGTTTCAAAATATTTACTGTCCAGCCAGATCATTCCTTCCACCGCTATAATATCAAGTACTGTGAAGCCAGCCGTTTCAAATTCATTCCTCAGTTCTTCCGGTTTATGGAAATAAGCCTCAGGTAATAGGCCTGGCCAATTCTGTGGCGGATTGTGAATCCCCGTCTGTAATTCCTTTTTGCACATTTCATAAAAACTAGTCTCATGGATCATGCCGTTAAGTAAGCCGGCAATGGTAGATGCGGTATAATTAATTGCAAAACCAAGTACTGTACCTCCAGGCTTTAAGACCCTTAACGCTTCTTTTACAGAAAGAATCCGGTCCTGTTTAGACTGTAAATGGTATAAAGGACCATGTAAGACCACTACATCAGCGGTGCCCGAAGAAATATCCAGGCTTCTGGATTCCCCAAGCAGACACTGAAAAGGTTTTTTTAATTTGGAAGCCCTTAGCTTGGCTTGTTTAATATGCTTGGCTACCGGATCTACCAAATAGACCATATGACCCAACTGGGCAAGCCATTCTGCGTAAATTCCAGGGCCACCGCCAACATCGATGATCGTATCCTTTCCCGATGTACTCAAATAACGTCCAATCAGTTCTGTATTTCTTTCATATTCCAGCGGACCTAGACCAAGACTTAACCGGTTCTCTTCAGAAGTTTTAGAGTAAAACTGATCAATATCTTTACTGATCAAATCTGATGATGCCATATTCAGACGAATTTTTAATTGCTCTGTTTAGCTGCCTCTTTAGCTTTCTTCTTAAAGAAACCTCTAAACAAGAAGTTACTCTGTAACGCTTCGAGATCTTCATCCAGTTTTTTACTGCTGGTTTCGAGGTTCAGCATAATTGATTTCACCTGGTCAGCTGTTTTAGGATCATTCAGTAATAAACCTACAGCATTGTCTTTCTGGTTCAATTTACCAGATGCCGTATTGAGGTTTTCTGTCATCACTGCAGCAGATTTTGCTGTTTTTTGTAGTTCATTTACTGAAGCCTGTAATTTAGCAAAAACTGCAGTATCTGTCAGTAATTTATCTGCCAGACCACCTTTTGTGTTCATTTTTTTAGAAAATTGATCCAGTTGTGCCGACATCCGGTGTGCAGACTCAGTAGTGGTTTTCAGGTTCTCCACGATAGCTTTAAAATTGGCAGCGATCTGTTGATCTGTCAATAAAGCACCTGCAGCACCTTTTCCTTCCACCAATCCTTTAGACAATTCCTTAAAATTGGAAGTGATCTCTACCAGGTTCTTATTATTAACCTGGAAAGTTTTCATAATATCATCTGTAGAAAGTGTTGTATTTACCCTTAACTTGTCTCCATCCTCCACAAAAGGAAATTTAGGACTACCGCCGGTAATCACAATGATCTTATTTCCAATTAATCCATCGGAGCCAATACTGGCAGATGCATCTTTATGGATATATTTGTGCGCTTCTTCCTCAATATTCACAAAAACCTGTACCTGAGAAGTACCATAAAACTGGATTTTCTTAATGGTGCCAATTTTTACCCCTGAGAACCATACGTTGTTTCCTGTTTTAAGCCCTTGTATATCATCAAAAACAACATTTAATGTGATGCTCTTGATAAAAGCCTTTTTTTGACTGCCCAGCGTAAAAATTCCGACAATAAAGATCAGTAATCCGATGATCAGGAAAAGCCCAACTGTTATTTGTCGCCGATTGTCCGTTAATTGCATATGTTTTATTGTATAAAATTATATTCATAAAAAGGTTTTACCCTTTCATCGTTTGTATTAAACACTTCTTCAAAAGTTCCCTGGTGTTCAAATTTTCCATCCAGGAGCATAGCCACCCTGTTTCCAACTGTTTTGGCACAGGTAAGGTCGTGGGTAATGACAATGGAACTGGTATGATAACGTTCCTGAACTTCATTGATCAGTTTATTGATCTCAATACAAGTGATAGGGTCCAGACCAGCAGTAGGCTCATCATAAAGCATAATCTCCGGTTGCAGGATCAGTGTTCTGGCAATACCAATTCTCTTTCTCTGGCCGCCTGAAAGTTCAGAAGGCATCTGATTAATAGTTTGCAGTAGACCTACCGCATCCAGTACACTTTCTACAGACTTATTAATCTCTGCCTTCCCCAGGTTTTTTCTGTTTCTCACCAATGGAAATTCCAAATTTTCCCTTACTGTCATACTGTCGTAAAGCGCGCTGTTTTGAAAAGAAAAGCCTACTTTTAAGCGTAGAGCCAAAAGTTCTTTATAGGAAATCTCGTCTACTATATTGTTCAACACGCGTACCTGACCTGCATCCGGGGTTAGCAATCCGATAATGATCTTAATCAAAACGGATTTTCCCGTACCAGATTTACCAAGTACCACTAAATTTTCTCTTTTATATAAATCGAGGTCTACACCTTTAAGTACGTGAAAATTACCAAAAGATTTGTTCAATCCCCTGATTTCAATTACTTTTTCCTGCTCGAAGTTTGTAGAGGGTTTTTGCTCCATAAAATGATCAGGTTCTAAATAAACTGAAAAACTGCACTGACACTACTTCTTCTATAAAAATGAGGAACATTGCAATTACCACCGCAGAATTTGCAGCTTTACCTACACCTTCGGTTCCTTTTGAAGAATTATATCCCTGATAACAGCCTACCATACCAATGGTGAAACCAAAAAGCACCGCTTTTATGGTTGAAGCAGTAATATCCAGAAATGTAATTTGCTCCAGGGAAGTCTGAAAAAAGGCTTTGGCACTGGTACCTTCGCTCATGGAAACATTAAGCAGAGCCCCAAGCATACCTACAAGAGCGGTATAAAAAGTCAAGATAGGAATAGTTATCGTAGCGGCCATTACACGCGTAGAGACCAGGAACTTAAAAGGATTGGTTGCCGATACCTCCATGGCATCAATTTGTTCTGTTACCCGCATAGAACCTAATTCCGCACCAATACTCGAGCCCACTTTACCCGCAGCGATCAGGCCCGTCAGTAGAGGTGCCAGTGTCCTGAGTAACGCAATCCCAACCAGGGAAGGGAGCCAAGATGTGGCACCGAACTCCGATAGAGAAGGCCTGGATTGCTTTGTAAACACCACACCCGTTATAAAACCAGTGGTCGAGATTAGTAATGCTGAACGATACCCGATCTCATAGCATTGCCTCAGCAGTTCTTTCCCTTCATAAGGAGGCAGAAAGCCTTCTTTGAAAAAACGCATGATAAACCTGTTTACTTCATATACGGTCATAAACATCCTGGCAAATTTGCCGGGCGTTTTAACCTCTTCATTCAACGCGGGGGAATTTTCAGTGCTCTCCATTAAGAGAAATAGTATATTTTGTTAGTACGATATAAACCAATTGTTGTTATCAAACCTTGAGCCAAAGTTAATAATAGCTGACAAGTTCTCACTAAATAATTGAATTTACTGCAAAACAGTAACAGATGTTATCGCTTCCTAAATCGTTTGCGCTAAATTATTTCATTTTTAAACTAAAATATCATTAGTTTTAAACTTAAATGATCAGTAACCATCTGAAATTTTGAGACCTATGTCAGGACATCAAACCCTTAATGATGAAGAATTAGTTGTACTCCTGAAGAAAGGTAACGAGGCTGCATATACTTTAATATTTGATCGTTTTTATGGCCTTCTCTTTGCCCATGCAATAAAAATGTTGCAAAATGAAGATGAGGCCAAGGACGTAGTTCAGGAACTTTTTGAAGTTTTATGGACTAAAAGGCATGATTTGATTCTAAAGGGAAGCTTATCTTCGTATTTATATGCTTCGGTAAGAAACAGAATTTTAAACTGCATTTCTCATAAAAAGGTAGAGTGTAAATACCTCGAATCTCTTGGCAGGTTCATGGGGCAGGAAAATGAACACACCGATTATTATGTAAGAGAGCGAGAACTCAAGCGGATCATAGAAGCTGAAATTGGTGCATTACCTTTGAAAATGCAGCAAATATTTAAACTGAGCCGAGGAGAATATCTCTCACATAAGGAAATTGCTACCAGATTACAGATTTCTGAACTTACCGTAAAAACTCAGGTAAAAAGAGCTTTGAAGATTCTTAAACCTAAACTTGGGTTTATTCTTTTTGTTCTTAGTCTGCTCAAATGGTGAGCATTCTTTAGTCAATATCATTTTTTTTAATCTCTTGTACCCCCAGTACCCCCACTTTACTGTCTTATAGCGAAACTCTCTTTTTGAGGGTAAGCCAAATGTTAAACCTATGCAACAAGATCCTAAACTATTGTTGAAAAAATATATGGACGGAGAATGTTCTGAAGAAGAGAAAGCTATTGTAGAAAGCTGGTATCAGGAACTGAACAACATCAATGCTCATCATAGCTTGAATAACCATCCGAACAAGGATTTGGTTGAGCAGACTAAGAAGGAGGTTTGGAACACACTCTCCGTACATAAAAACAAAAATAAAGGAACCTTTTTATGGTTAAAAATAACCAGTGCTGCTGTAGTCCTGATCCTGCTCTCCGTTTATCTTTTTCTTCCAGATCAAAAGTCTACCCTAACCAGGCAAGTCGCAAAGATCAGTGATATTGCACCAGGTGGTAATAAAGCTTTCCTGACTCTGGCCAATGGAAAAAAAATATCGCTGACAGATGCAGCTAATGGAGAATTGGTTAAGGAGGCCGGTCTGGTGATTCAGAAAAAAGCAGACGGCCAACTTATTTATACCGCGGGAAACTCTGCCGGCTCTGCTTCGGGTAGCCAGTATAACATCATCGAGACCCCAAGAGGCGGCAAATATCAGATCAATTTGCCGGATGGTACCAGGGTCTGGTTAAATTCAGGCTCTGCTTTGAAATACCCACTGAATTTCACGGGGCATTTCAGAAAAGTTGAGTTGAAAGGAGAAGGTTATTTCGAAGTTGCAAAAGATAAAACCAAACCTTTTTTAGTTAAAACTACACAGCAGGAAGTAGAAGTTCTGGGTACACATTTTAACATCAGCAGTTATACCGATGAGGCAGTTGTTAAAACGACCTTACTGGAGGGCTCTGTAAAAGTAAAAGCCACCCTTGTCGATTCAAAAGTAAGCTCACAGGAGATTCTGAAACCAGGGCAGCAAAGTCAGCTTAGGTCAAATCAGTTGAAAATAGGCCCGGCCGACCTGGAGTCTGTTATGGCCTGGAAAAATGGAGATTTTGTTTTTGAAGGTGATGACCTGAAAAGTATTATGAGGCAATTGTCCAGATGGTATGATGTAGAAGTAATCTATCAGGGGAATTTTGAAAATCTCCATTTTGGAGGTTATGTATCCCGGTCAAAAAATATCTCTTCCGTGCTAAACATTATGGCTTCTACAGGTAAAGTCCATTTTAAGATCAGCGATAAAAAAATTATAGTAACCAATAATAAATAAGCATGAAAACGAGCATCCATATAAAAGCACCCTAGACGAAGAAAGGCCATAAAAAACCGGAAGTGCTTCGAACCACTCCCGGCTAAGATCATTGGGCTTACCCTCTAACAGTTAATTTTCGTTTAAACCCAACTAACCAAATGTATGAACTTTTGCAAACAAACAGTATGTAAGCCACCAGGCTTTGTACACAAATTTCTGTTGATAATGAATTCTGCTTTTCGCAGAATCAACGAGACAGATAAAAATAAACTCATTATGCGAGTTAAATTCACCATAATTTTATTGACCACAGCCTTTTTGCAATTTGCACAGGCCGGCAAAGCCCAGCGCATTACCATTTCGAAAAAAAATGCCAGCCTTGAGCAGGTATTCAAGGAAATCCGGAAACAAAGTGGATATGATTTCTTTTACGATCTGGAGGACATCAGAAAAGCAAAGAATGTTGATCTTTCTGTACATAATGAATCATTAGAAGAGGTTTTAAAACGCTGTTTCGAAAACCAGCCTTTCACTTTCACCATAAAAGACAAAGCAGTTATTATAAAGGAAAGTCCTCAGATCCAGGTGAAACTTAATCCTGCACAGAAAGTAGAACTGAAAGGTAGGGTTACAGACGAAAAAGGTGGCCCGTTGCCAGGAGTAAGCGTAAAACTAAAAGGCAGCAATATTGGTGCAATGACAGATACGAACGGGAATTATGCATTATCGCTGCCAGACGGAACCGGTGTACTGCTGTTTAGTTTTATTGGATACGCACCACAAGAAGTTCCTGTGAATGGAAAAACCATAGTGAATGTAGTGCTGAAAGAAGAAAATAAAGCACTTACAGAAGTAGTTGTAGTGGGGTATGGTACGCAAAAGAAGGTAAATCTTACCGGTGCCGTGGCCTCTGTTACAGGTTCAGAACTTACCACCAGGCAAGCACCCAACACCACCTCTTTACTGCAAGGCAGAATGCCGGGGGTCCAGGTCATCCAGAATTCCGGACAGCCAGGCGCAGAAAATGCTGGTATACAGATTCGTGGTCAGGGTACTTTCAGCGGTGCAGGTAACGATCCGCTGGTCCTGATTGATGGGGTGGAAGGTAACCTAAACAATGTAAATCCAAATCAAATTGAGAGTGTTTCAGTGCTTAAAGATGCAGCTTCGGCGGCGATTTATGGATCAAGAGCAGCCAATGGGGTAATTCTGGTGACCACCAAGTCCGGTAAGGCAGGACGATTGAATATTGATTACAGTTATAATTTCGGCAGTCAGCGGGCAACTTCAGTTTATGACAGGATCACCAATTCTGTAGAGTTTATGGAACTGCTCAATAAGGCTATCGCTTACACTGGTACTAACGCAAACCAAGCCTATAGTCAGGCACAGATTGATGCTTATCGTCAGGGTGCCATAAGCAATCCTGCACAATACCCAAGCTACGACTGGATGGATGCCATCTTTCGTACAGCACCTATGCAACAGCATTTTCTAAGTGTAAATGGTGGCAAGGAAGGAACTACATACAATTTTGGTGCAGGCTATCTGAACCAGGATGGTATTCTTATTGCCACGGGTTACAAAAGATACGATGCCCAGTTTAATTTTAAAACGAGCCTGAACAAGAAAGTAACTTTTGGAACCAATATTGCCTTTTCCAAAGGAAACAGGAACGAAACAGCCCTAAATAACAACTTCGATGGCAATTCTACGGAAGACCAGATATTGAGTGCCTTGGCCGCCCACCCAACTTATGCTCCAACTTTACCTGATGGAAGTGGCCGATATTCCTCAAAGGCATATATATTTGAAGGAGGAAATAAAAATCCTGTCGCCACTGCCGAACATGGAGGTCGTTATATCAATAATTATTATACGCTGGCTTCGGCATTTCTTGATATAGACATTCTTCCCGGATTAAAAGGAGAGATCAAAGGTGCGGTTAAATATAACGACAAGCAAACCAAGGTACATGTGGTAGGTATACCAGGCTACATGTTTCTTCCGGATGATAAAGGACAGTATGCGTATAATACACAATGGAACGGAACTGTGGGAGAAAACAACCTGACCGTACGGAGTGAAAAAGATGTTCAGTATACCATTTTTGGAACCTTAAACTATACCAAAACCTTTGCGGAAGACCATAATTTCAGTGCTTTGCTAGGCCTAAGCCAGGAAACGTTCAGATATGATCGTTTACAAGGTTTTAAAAGAAATGCGCCTTCAGATGATATTACGGAATTGGGTGCTTATTCTCCCGGTGGGCAGCTTTCTGATGGCTTCGCTTATGAGTGGGCTTTACAATCTGTTTTTGGAAGGGTAAATTACAACTACAAGGAGAAGTACCTATTGGAAGGAAATTTTCGTTATGACGGTTCTTCACGTTTCCCGGATGGCAATAAATGGGGATTCTTTCCTTCTGCCTCAGCCGGATGGAGAATTTCACAGGAAGACTTTATGAAATCTGTGAAATGGGTAAATAGCCTGAAGGCCAGGTTATCCTGGGGCCAGGTAGGTAACCAGAACGTCAACCGTACCCTTAGTGGAGAACAAATGCCTTATCCTTATCAGGAAGTGCTCAACCCGGTTTTATACAATATTGGGGGTTCCCTGCAGCAAGGTGTTACTCAGACCGACCTGATCAACAGGAACATTACCTGGGAAACGACTACAGTAACCGATTTTGGTGTTGATTTCAGTCTGTTCAATTCCAAGATCTCCGGTTCCGTAGACTGGTATTCCAAATATACCAAAAACATCCTCAGAGCATTGCAGGTTCCTGATTTTATTGGGATTGCCGGCCCAACCGTTAATATGGGTGAAATGAAGAATACAGGTTTGGAATTCTCTCTGGGTTACGAAAACAGAGATCATAACTTTCATTACAAAGTACAGGGAAATTTCGAGACCTATAAAAATAAAGTCATGAAATTCGGTGCCAGAGAGATTGACAGCAGTAATGGTTATATCCGTCAGGAAGGTCTGCCATATAATTCTTACTATATGTATGTGTTTGACGGTATTTACCAGAACCAGTCAGAGATTGATAATGGGCCAACACCATTGGTTAAACCAAAGCCGGGCGATATGAAATACAAAGATGTTAGCGGACCAAACGGCGTGCCTGATGGAAAGATCACAACTGATGACAGGGTAGTAGTAGACGGAGCCTTTCCAAAATTCAATTACGGTCTTACTTTTAATGCAGACTATAAGAACTTTGACCTGAGCTTTTTCTTCCAGGGGGTGCAGGGACGCAAGATCTATGTGAAAGAGTGGGGAATAGCGCCATTCAGACAGGCGGGGCCACCTCCAACTTTCTGGAGAGATGCCTGGGACGGAGAAGGAACTTCCAATACGATTCCTCATATCTTTAATGAAAACTATGCCCCGGATACTCAGGTGTCCGACTGGTGGTTACAAAATGCCTCTTATCTAAGGCTGAAAAATCTGCAGCTGGGCTATAATTTTCCTGCAAAGGTTCTGAATAAAGTCAAAATACAAGCATTGAGGCTTTACCTTTCAGGAGATAACCTGCTCACTTTTACCAGCTTCTTTAAAGGAAGTGATCCCGAACGTGCAGCTGCAAGTGGGCGTGCAGCCATCTATCCACAAGCAAAAATTTATTCAGTAGGAGTGAAAGTAACGCTTTAACAAGATGATGACTTTCTTAAACCATAAAAAAAAGAATCCGATGAAGACCTATATAAAATTGATCTGTCTGCTGATACTGAGTACCTTGGTCAGCTCCTGCAAGAAAACGCTGGATAAAGACCCACTCGCCAATCCAGACTCTGCAAACTTCTGGAAAACAGAAGGTGAAGCCAATAAAGCATTAATTGCTTGTTATTTTAAACTTAAGGAGCCTATTTTTTCCAATGGTCCAGGTCAAAGTGGTAACTCTCTGTATTGGGAAGCCCTTTCTGACAATGCTTCCAACACCTCCAACTACGAATCTTTTGATCTTGTGATGAGAGGAGAACACAATTCAGCGACCACGGGTATCGTTAGTAAAAGTTTTACATTCGGCTTCCAGGGGGTTGCCTATTGTAACTATTTTCTGGCCAATGTAGATCGGGTAAGTACGATGGCCGAGACTACCAGAAATAAGATGAAAGGAGAGGCTCTTTTCTTACGTGCCTACTTTTACAACGATCTGACCCAGCTCTACGGAGACCTTCCACTGATTTTGAAACCTGCAACCCTTGATGGAGATTTTATGCAGACACCCAGATCACCGAAAGCTGATGTGGTTACTCAGATCCTGAAAGACCTGGACTTAGCCATCTCTTACCTTCCTGCCACAGCTTACACCGATGGTCGCGCAGTAAAAGGATCTGCAATTGCTTTAAAAACCAGGGTGTTACTTAATAATCAGCGTTATGCTGAGGCTGCTGAAACAGCCTGGAGTTTAATTGGAGATGCCTCTAATCCATTTCGTTTGTCCAGCAATTATTCCGGACTCTTTTTCGGAGATCAGATCAACAATAAAGAGATCATGTTCTCCGTACAATTTAAGGCTCCTGATGATTATCATTCGTTAGACCAGGTGATTGGGGGAAGAATGTCGGTATTTCCAACTGTAGAGCTCCGAAACGCCTATGAACCGGGAGATCCAAGATTAAAAATGACCATATTCGAGGCCGGCGATCCCTGGGCTTATAACCCTGGTGGTTTTAAGCAAAGCGGCAGTACTGCTGAAGGTCAGATTCCTTATACCAATATGGCCTTTAAAAAATGGGTCAATACAGCAATCAATAATGCTTCCGGGGCAACTTTAAGCGATCAGCACATGGTCAAGATCCGCTATGCAGATGTATTGCTCATGTATGCAGAAGCGATGTTTGAAAGCGGCCAAGGTGGAGATGTAAGAGCATTGAAAGCCCTGAACGATGTAAGGGCAAGACCAGGAGTAAATATGCCACCAAAAGTAGTACTGACCCGCGACATTATCAGAAATGAGCGAAGAGTAGAACTGGCCTTTGAGGGGCTTCGTTACAATGATCTGATCCGCTGGAAAATTGCAGACCAGGTCATTCCTTCGGTTGCCTATGATTCCAAAGGAACTAAGCGGAAATTCAAATCTTACCTGTTTCCGATACCATTGGGTCAGATGGATATTATGAAAGGTGTCTGGACACAAAACACAGGTTTTTAAGTCAAATGTTATGACCCGGATCAAAATTATACTTTCGTTGTTGCTGCTGGCAACAGCGAAAGTTTGTTCAGCAGATCAACCTACCGTTCAGAGTCCAGATCAGCTGATCCGTTTTAAGCTTTTTGTTCAAAACAAGCAGCTGAGCTATAGTGTGCGCTATAAAGGTCAACTGGTGGTTGGTCCTTCTCCCATCCGGATGTCTGTAAATCAGACCCCGGTAAACAGGGAGGTGCAGATTGGAAAAATACAAGCCTACCAGCTCAATGAAAATTATTCCTGGTATGGCGTTCATTCCACTGTACAGAACCATTTTAACGCTGCAAAAATTGCTCTATCGGCAGGTAGAGTAAAATATACTGTAGATATCCGTGTGTTTAATGACGGGGTTGCCTTCCGGTTGATTGTTCCCGGTAAAACCGGCGTAGAAAGAATTGTAGGAGAGTCTACTGTATTTACCCTTCCAGAAGGAACAACAGCCTGGTACCACAATATCAATGCGCATTATGAAGGTGTATATGAAAAACGGAATATGGATATAGTGAGAAGAGGTGATTGGGCAGCACCACCGGTTACTTTCCAGCTCCAAAAAAATTCTTTTTATCTTTCCATCACGGAAGCGGATTTGAAAAATTATGGCGGAATGGCGCTTCAAACCGACGGAAAAAGAGACTTGGTCTTGAGACTGCCTTCTGAGCAACCCGTTTCTTATCCATATAAACTGCGTTACAGCGCTGCAGATACCTTGAGGCTCTCCAAACCTGCACGTATAAAGGGAACAATTACAACCCCTTGGCGAGTGGTCATGATCGCAGAGAATCTCAATAATCTGGTCAACAACGATATGGTTCACAACCTCTGCCCGCCGCCAGATCCAAAAATATTTCCCCAGGGTATAAAGACCTCCTGGATAAAACCCGGGCCAGCCGTTTGGAAATACCTGGACGGAGGAGGGCAAAGCACATTAGAGGAGATGAAAGAATATTCCAGATTAGCTGCTGATTTAGGCTTTAAACATAATATTCTGGAAGGATTCTGGCATAAATGGACCGATGCCGAACTTCGCGAACTGGTGCAGTATTCCGCAGTTAAAGGCATTGATATCTGGCTCTGGGAACATTCTAAGAATTTATGGGATGGGGGTAAAAGGCATGCTTTGTTTCAGCATTGCCATGACCTGGGAATCCGGGGGCTGAAGATCGACTTTTTTGATCATGAAGCGAAAGACGTTATTGATTTATACCAGGCTATTCTCCGGGAAACGGCTGGTCTGCAAATTATGGTTGATTTTCATGGAGCTAATAAACCGACCGGGCAGGAGCGAACCTGGCCAAATGAATTGACACGGGAGGCTGTAAAAGGTATGGAAGCCAGTAAACTGGCCGACCGGGCAACGCACGAAGTAACCCTTCCTTTTACTAGATTTATTGCCGGTCCTGCAGAATATACACCAGTGAATTTTGGTGAACGCCGAAAAAATACAAGCTGGGCACACCAGGTGGCAAGTGCCGCTATTTTAAGTGCTCCATTGCTCACCTACGCAGCCAGCCCTGAACATCTGTTGCAAAACCCGGCTGTGGAAATGATCAAAAGTATCCCTTCGGTATGGGATCAGACCGTTGTCTTACCAGGTTCGGCAATAGGCGAAATGGCAGTGTTTGCCAGAAGGAAAGGAAATACCTGGTTCCTTGCCGTGATGAATGGTGCCAGACCAAAAAATATAGATATCCAGCTTGATTTTCTGGGCAATGGCAGTTATAAAGTGTTGGAAATTAAAGATAAAACAGGGCAATCTGATGCTGTTGAGGTATCGAATACGAGCTATACCATGCACAAGATCATACATCTTGAACTGAGAGAAGGAGGAGGATACATCGCTAAATTTGAAAGATAATGCCAGTAAAACATCAAATATATTTGCTATTTATGTTCTTGCTTTTTGCAGGATTATCCGGCTATGGGCAAATAAAGGGCAGCCTGTGGGACACCAAGCCCATCTATAAAGTACCTGCCTATAAAATGCTAAGCAAGGATTCTGTGCAGACACTGGTTTACGATGGATTGCCCTACAAAGGACATCGGAATAAGGTATTTGCTTATTACTGCAGCCCGGGCATGCTCAGCGGTCAACCAGCAGAAGACAGGAATTTGCCTGCTGTGGTACTGGTGCATGGAGGAGGAGGAACAGCCTTTAAACAATGGGCTATACTTTGGGCGAAGAAGGGCTATGCAGCAATCGCTATGGATTTAAGGGGAAATGATGGAAAGAGAAAACATATAGATGGTGGTTTTGAAGAACCAGATAACAAGACTCCATATTTTACCATAACCAAAAACAGAGAAGAGCAATGGATGTACCAGGCTGTTGCGGATGTCATTCTTGCGCATAACCTGATCCGGAGCTTTAAAGAAGTAGATAGTAGCCGCACAGCACTAACAGGTATCAGCTGGGGCGGGATCATCAGTAATGTACTTGCAGGTGTAGATAAACGGTATAAAGCAGTAGTGCCAGTGTATGGCTGCGGTTTCTTGTTCGAGAACAGCGCGATGCGGAAAGATCTGGACAAGTTGAACGATAGTGACAGGAGCACCTGGATCAGACAATACGATCCTTCCCAGTATATCGGGAGGGCATCCATGCCTGTTTTGTTTATCAACGGTACAAACGACGGGAATTTTTTCCTGGATAGTTATGCTAAAACTTACGATAAAGTAAAAAATAAAATCCTTTCCATCAAAATAGGGCTAAAACATAACCATGCATATGGCTGGGGAAACCAGGAAATTTACACTTTTATAAACAGCTATCTCAATGGTACACCAGGTTTGGCCCGGCTGACTG